>JBFHXL010000099.1:0-6547 GCA_041599035.1 Thiobacillus sp.
CGTTTCCGTCAGAACCTGCTCGGCAAGCGCGTCGACTACTCGGGCCGTTCTGTCATCGTGGTGGGCCCCGCACTGAAGCTGCACCAGTGCGGCCTGCCGAAGAAGATGGCGCTGGAACTGTTCAAGCCCTTCATTTTCAACCGTCTTGAAGTGCTGGGGCTGGCGACCACGATCAAGGCCGCCAAGAAAATGGTGGAAGATGAAGAACCGGTCGTGTGGGATCTGCTGGAAGAGGTGATTCGCGAGCATCCGGTGATGCTGAACCGTGCCCCGACGCTGCACCGCCTCGGCATCCAGGCGTTCGAGCCGGTGCTGATCGAAGGCAAGGCGATCCAGTTGCACCCGCTGGTGTGCGCGGCATTCAACGCCGACTTCGACGGTGACCAGATGGCCGTCCACGTGCCGCTGTCGCTGGAAGCGCAGGCCGAGGCGCGGACCCTGATGCTGGCGTCGAACAACGTGCTGTCGCCCGCCAACGGCGAGCCGATCATCGTGCCGTCGCAGGATATCGTGCTGGGCCTGTATTACATGACGCGCGAGAAGATCAACGCCAAGGGCGAGGGCATGCTGTTTGCCGATGTCACCGAGGCGCGCCGTGCCTACGACAACCGGGTGGCGGAATTGCACGCCCGCGTGACCGTGCGCATCAAGGAAGTGACGCTGGACGCGGACAAGAACCGTGTTGAAACGACCCGGCGGGTGGAAACCACGCTTGGCCGCGCGCTGCTGTCCGAAATCCTGCCGCCCGATCTGCCGTTCAGCTATATCGACAAGGCGCTGAAGAAGAAGGAGATTTCCAAGCTCATCAATGCCAGCTTCCGTCGCTGCGGGCTGCGTGAAACGGTGATTCTGGCCGACCGCCTGATGTATACGGGCTTTACGTACGCAACCCGGTCGGGCATGTCCATTTCGATCAAGGACATGCTGATTCCGAAGGAAAAGCATCAGATCCTGGACGCCTCCGAAACCGAGGTGAAAGAGATCGAGGCGCAGTACACCTCGGGTCTGGTGACGCAGGGCGAGCGCTACAACAAGGTGGTGGACATCTGGGGTCGTGCCGGTGATGCCATCGCCAAGGCCATGATGGGCCAGTTGGGCAGCGAGAAAGTGAACGATCGCACGGGCAAGGAAGTCGCCCAGGAATCGTTCAACTCGATTTACATGATGGCCGACTCCGGCGCCCGCGGCTCCGCCGCGCAGATCCGCCAGCTGGCCGGCATGCGCGGCCTGATGGCCAAGCCGGATGGCTCCATCATCGAAACGCCGATCACGGCGAACTTCCGTGAAGGCCTGAACATGCTGCAGTACTTCATCTCGACCCACGGCGCACGTAAAGGCCTGGCCGATACGGCATTGAAGACCGCGAACTCGGGCTACCTGACCCGCCGTCTGGTCGACGTGACGCAGGATCTGGTCGTGATCGAGAGCGATTGCGGCACCAAGAACGGCCTGGTCGTGAAGGCGCTGGTCGAAGGCGGTGAAGTGGTCGAAGCATTGCGCGAGCGGATTCTGGGCCGCGTGGCTGCCAGCGACATCATCCATCCCGAAACCCAGGAAACCATGTTCGAGGCTGGCACACTATTGTCGGAAGACGTGTGCGATACCATCGATTCGCTGGGCATCGATGAAGTCAAGGTGCGCACGCCGCTGACCTGCGAAACGCGCTATGGCCTGTGTGCCCAATGTTATGGGCGCGATCTGGGTCGTGGTTATCTGGTCAACACGGGCGAGGCCGTTGGCGTCATCGCGGCGCAGTCGATCGGCGAGCCGGGCACCCAGCTCACCATGCGGACCTTCCACATCGGCGGTGCGGCATCGCGTGCCGCTGCGGCCAGCCAGCTTGAGGCCAAATCCAGCGGAACGGTGCAGTACACCGCAGCCATGCGCTACGTGACCAACGCCCGCAAGGAACTGGTGGCCATTTCACGCAGCGGCGAAATCGTCATTGCGGACGAAAACGGTCGCGAGCGCGAGCGTCACAAGGTGCCGTACGGCGCCACGCTGCTGGTGACCGATGCCGCCAAGATCAAGGCCGGCGCCGTGCTGGCAACCTGGGATCCGCACACCCGTCCGATCATCACCGAGTACGCAGGCCGGATCCGCTTCGAGAACATCGAAGAAGGCGTGACCGTTGCCAAGCAGCTCGACGATGTGACCGGTCTGTCCACCCTGGTGGTGATCGATCCCAAGCGCAAGGCCAGCGCCGCCAAAGGCGTGCGTCCGCAGGTCAAGCTGCTGGACGAGGCGGGCAACGAAATCAAGATCGCGGGCACCGATACGCTGGTCAACATCACCTTCCAGATCGGCTCCATCATTACCGTGAAGGACAGCCAGGAAGTGGCGGTGGGCGACGTGATCGCGCGGATTCCGCAAGAGTCCTCGAAAACGCGCGACATTACCGGCGGTCTGCCGCGTGTGGCCGAGTTGTTCGAGGCACGTTCGCCGAAAGATGCCGGCGTGCTGGCAGAAGTGACCGGTACCGTATCCTTCGGCAAGGACACCAAGGGCAAACAGCGCCTGGTCATCACCGACATGGACGGGGTGCCGCACGAATACCTGATCACCAAAGAAAAGCACGTGACTGCCCACGATGGCCAGATCGTGCAGAAGGGTGAGGTCATCGTCGACGGCCCGGCTGATCCGCATGACATCCTGCGCCTGCGTGGGGTGGAGGCGCTGGCGCGTTACATCACCGACGAAGTGCAGGATGTGTACCGCCTGCAGGGGGTGAAGATCAACGACAAGCATATCGAAGTCATCGTGCGGCAGATGCTGCGCCGTGTTACGGTCGTGGACCCGGGCAATACCGGACTCATTCCCGGCGAGCAGGTCGAGCGCTCGGAAGTGCTGCAGATCAACGACGACATGGCGGCAGCCGGCAAGGAGCCTGCCACCTATACTCCGATCCTGCTCGGCATCACCAAGGCGTCGCTGTCGACCGACTCGTTCATCTCGGCGGCTTCCTTCCAGGAAACCACGCGCGTACTGACCGAGGCGGCCATTATGGGCAAGAAGGACGAGCTGCGCGGACTGAAGGAAAACGTCATTGTTGGGCGTCTGATCCCGGCGGGCACCGGCCTGGCTTACCACACGACCCGTCGCCGTCAGGCGGCCGGGGAGGATCTGGGGGCCACGCATCTGATCGAAGGCGGGGAAGAGAATCCCTCCGAAAATCAGGAAGTGGCTTGACAGGGAAGGGGGGCTCCCCTAGAATCACGCGTCTTTTTCCGGCCATAAATCTGCCGCGAAACGCAGGACTGTAGCCCGGGACGGCGCCGCTTCAAGAAGCGGACGGTGCCGTCCCGCTTGTTTTAGATGAAATGCTTACATTAATTACACGGAATTTTTGACATGCCAACCATTAACCAGCTGATCCGCAAGCCGCGTCAGGCACCGGTGGAGAAGAGCAAGGTTCCCGCCTTGAAGGCCTGCCCGCAACGCCGCGGCGTGTGCACGCGCGTGTACACCACGACGCCCAAAAAACCGAACTCCGCCTTGCGTAAGGTGTGTAAGGTCAAGCTCACCAGCGGCTTCGAGGTCATCAGCTACATCGGTGGTGAAGGCCATAACCTGCAGGAGCACTCGGTTGTGCTGGTGCGCGGCGGCCGGGTCAAGGATTTGCCGGGTGTGCGTTACCACACGGTGCGCGGCAGTCTGGATACGGCGGGCGTCAAAGATCGTAAGCAGTCGCGCTCCAAGTACGGCGCCAAGCGCCCCAAAAAAGCCTAAGCCAGGCCTAACCAGCAAGCTTAATTAGATAGAGAGACAGGAATATGCCCCGTCGTCGCGAAGTCCCCAAACGTGAAATCCTGCCGGATCCGAAGTTCGGAAACCAGGAAGTTTCAAAATTCATGAACGTTGTCATGTCCAGCGGCAAGAAGTCCGTTGCCGAGCGCATCGTTTATGGCGCATTCGAGCAGATCACCCAGAAGTCCGGCAAGGATCCGCTGGAAGTGTTCGGTGTTGCGCTGAACAACGCGCGCCCGCTGGTCGAGGTGAAAAGCCGTCGTGTCGGCGGCGCCAACTACCAGGTGCCGGTTGAAGTTCGTTCGAGCCGTCGCACCGCGCTGGCGATGCGCTGGCTGAAGGATGCGGCGCGCAAGCGCGGCGAGAAATCGATGGGCGCCCGTCTGGCGGGCGAGTTGCTGGACGCGGCAGAGGGTCGCGGCGGCGCAGTGAAGAAGCGTGAAGAAGTGCACCGCATGGCTGAAGCCAACAAGGCCTTCTCGCATTTCCGTTTCTAAACTCAACGCAATCAGATAGTTAGGTATATAACGTGGCACGCACGACTCCCATTGAGCGCTATCGCAATATCGGCATTTCGGCCCATATTGACGCCGGCAAAACCACCACCACCGAACGCGTCCTGTTCTACACGGGCGTGTCGCACAAGATCGGCGAAGTCCATGATGGCGCGGCCACCATGGACTGGATGGAGCAGGAGCAGGAGCGCGGCATCACGATTACCTCGGCGGCCACCACCTGTTTCTGGAAAGGAATGGACGGCAATTATCCGGAGCATCGTATCAACATCATTGATACCCCGGGTCACGTCGATTTCACGATTGAAGTTGAGCGCTCCATGCGCGTGCTGGATGGCGCGTGCATGGTGTATTGCGCGGTGGGCGGCGTGCAGCCGCAGTCCGAAACGGTGTGGCGTCAGGCGAACAAGTACAAGGTGCCGCGTCTGGCCTTCGTCAACAAGATGGACCGCTCCGGCGCGGACTTTTTCAAGGTCCATGACCAGATGCGTCTGCGTCTGAAGGCCAATCCGATTCCGATTCAGGTGCCGATTGGTGCCGAAGATAATTTTGAGGGTGTGGTCGATCTCATTCGCATGAAGGCGATTTATTGGGATGAGGCCAGCCTGGGCATGAAGTTCGACTTGCGCGAGATCCCGGAAAATCTGGTTGAGACCTGCAAGAAATGGCGTGAAACCATGGTCGAGGCGGCCGCCGAGTGCTCCGAAGAGATGATGAACAAGTATCTCGAGTCGGGTGACTTGTCTGCGGAAGACATCAAGCTGGGTCTGCGTACCCGCACGATTGCCAGTGAAATCGTGCCGATGATGTGCGGTAGCGCGTTCAAGAACAAGGGCGTGCAGGCCATGCTGGATGCCGTGATCGAGTTGATGCCTGCGCCGACGGATGTGCCGCCGGTCAAGGGTGAACTGGAAGACGGCAGCATCGGCGAGCGCAAGCCTTCGGATGACGAGAAGTTCTCGTCCCTGGCATTCAAGGTTGCAACCGACCCCTACGTGGGCCAGCTGATTTTCTTCCGCGTCTATTCGGGCGTGGTCAAGTCGGGTGACACCATTTACAACCCGGTCAAGGGCCGCAAGGAGCGCCTGGGCCGGATTCTGCAGATGCATGCCAACCAGCGCGAAGAAATCAAGGAAGTGCGCGCAGGCGACATCGCGGCAGCCGTGGGTTTGAAGGACGCCACCACGGGCGACACGCTGTGTGATCTGGCCTCGCCGATTACCCTCGAGCGGATGGTATTCCCGGAGCCGGTGATTCACGTGGCAGTTGAGCCCAAGACCAAGGCCGACCAGGAAAAAATGGGTATTGCGCTGGGCCGTCTGGCGCAGGAAGACCCGTCTTTCCGTGTGCGTACCGACGAGGAATCCGGTCAGACGATCATGTCCGGCATGGGCGAGCTGCACCTCGAGATTCTGGTTGACCGCATGCGCCGCGAGTTCGGCGTTGAGGCCAACGTGGGTGCGCCGCAGGTTGCGTACCGCGAGGCGATCCGGAAAGAGGTCGAGCAGGAAGGCAAGCACGCCAAGCAGTCCGGCGGTAAGGGCCAGTATGGACATGTGTGGATCAAGATGGGCCCGAATGAGCAGGGCAAAGGGTTCGAGTTCATCGATGCCATCAAGGGCGGAACCGTGCCGCGTGAATTCATTCCGGCGGTTGAAAAGGGCCTGAAAGAGGCGCTGACCAATGGCGTGCTGGCGGGCTTCCCGGTTGTGGATGTCAAGGTTACGCTGTTCGATGGTTCTTATCATGACGTCGACTCGTCCGAACTGGCGTTCAAACTGGCCGCGATTCTGGCGTTCAAGGATGGCATGCGTAAAGCCAACCCGGTTTTGCTGGAGCCGATGATGGCGGTCGAGGTGGAAACCCCGGAAGATTACATGGGTGATGTGATGGGCGACCTTAACCGGCGCCGCGGCATTATCCAGGGCATGGATGACGCGAATGGCGTCAAGTTGGTCCGGGCAGAGGTGCCTCTGGCCGAAATGTTCGGATATTCAACCGATCTGCGCTCGATGTCGCAGGGTCGCGCGACTTATTCGATGGAATTCAAGCATTACACTGAGGCGCCGAAAAACGTCGCCGAAGCGATTATTGCCAAGAAATAATTTTGAATTTAAAGGGTACTTGAAATGGCTAAGGAAAAGTTCGAGCGGACCAAACCGCACGTAAACGTAGGCACGATTGGACACGTTGACCACGGCAAGACCACCTTGACCGCGGCGATCACCACCATTCTGTCGAAGAAATTTGGCGGTGCGGCGAAGAAATATGATGAGATTGACAGC
>JBFHXL010000100.1:0-6491 GCA_041599035.1 Thiobacillus sp.
ACCGGCAGGCCGCGGGCCAGTGCCGCCTGCTTGACCGCGCTCGGCGTGAGCTTCATGCCGCGGCCTGCCGGACGGTCGGGCTGGGTCAGCACCAGAACGATGTCGTGTCCGGCGTCGGCCAGCGCGTTGAGGGCAGCGGCCGCAAACGGCGGCGTACCGGCAAAAATGATGCGCACGACGACGGTCAGAGCGACGCGCGCACCGGCGCGGCGTCGGGGCGATGCTCGCGCGCCTGCTTGGCCAGTTTGGCCTTGATGCGGTTGCGTTTGAGATTGGACAGATAGTCGACAAAGACCTTGCCCATCAGGTGATCCATTTCATGCTGGATGCACACCGCCAGCAGGCCGTCGGCCGTGAGCTCAAAGGGCTGGCCCGCACGGTCGAGCGCACGCACCGTGACCTGCTCGGCACGCGTGACCCGGTCAAAGATGCCGGGCACCGACAGGCAGCCTTCCTCGCCTTCGGCGCGCCCCGACTGGGCGACGATTTCGGGGTTGATGAACACGCGCAAATCATCATGGGTTTCCGAGATATCGATCACGACCACGCGCTCGTGGACGTTGACCTGGGTCGCCGCCAGGCCGATGCCGGGAGCGGCGTACATGGTTTCGGCCATGTCGTCGACCAGCGTCCTGATACGCGCATCCACTGCCGCCACCGGCTTGGCGACGGTATGCAGGCGGGCGTCGGGGTAATGCAAAATGTCGAGTCTGGCCATTATTGAATGCGGCGCGATAAAGTCATAAATAAAAGGGGCGGGGCCAAAAGGCGTCCCGTCCAATGATAATAAACAATGGCGTCCTGTTGACGCGATTCAAGGCGCCGCACCGGCAAAACATCCTTATTATTCCAAAAGGACGGCTCGCGCCCATATCCGGTTGCATCAATAAAAGCTTTACGAATGAATGGGCTGGGCGCACACTTTGATGCAAAATCTGTCGCCGGACATGCTGCACCCTAAATTTAGGGCGGCAAATAGCCGTAAGCTGAACGCACAGTATATTTTCAACGCAAAATTAGATTAAGGTCTAACTGGAGGGTTCCCCCGTGCGTCATTTCATCGTTTCTATTGCCCTGCTGCTCGCCACCCCCGCGCTGGCGGACAATCTCGAACTGCAGGACAGCGCACCCGACACCTACGTCGTGGTCAAGGGCGATACGCTGTGGGATATTTCCGGACGCTTCCTCAAGGATCCGTGGCGCTGGCCCCAGATCTGGAACATGAACCGCGACGAGATCAAGAACCCGCACTGGATTTATCCCGGCGACATGGTCGTGCTCGACCGCAGCGGCAAGGAGCCGCGCCTGTCGCTGGTCAAGGGTGACGGCATGCGGACGGTCAAGCTGTCGCCCGGGGTGCGGACAACCGATATCGGCGACGAGGCCATTCCCGCCATTCCGAGCCGGGTCATCCATCCTTTCCTGTCGCAGCCGCGTGTCGTGCCCAAAGATGCGCTCATTGATGCCCCCTTTATCCTCGGGGCCAACACTGAACGCGTCATTTTCGGCTCGGGCGACGATGCCTTCGCGACCGGCGGCAAAGCCGGCGTTACCCGCTGGAACGTGCTGCGCCCCGGCAAGGCCCTGAAAGACCCGGAAACCGGCGACGTGCTGGGCTATGAAGTCGAGTACCTCGGCGACGCACGCACCCTGGTGGAAGGCGCGCCGCAAAAGATCCGCATTACCCGGTCGGCACAGGAAATCCTGCCCAAGGACAAGCTCGTGGAAGCCGACAGCAGCACCGTTTTCGAGTTCATTCCGCATGCGCCCGATGCCCAGATTTCCGGCCGCATTATCTCGGCCTACGGCAGCCTGTCCGACAGCGGCCACTACCAGACCGTGGTCATCAACCGCGGCAGCCGCGACGGCCTCGAACCGGGCCACGTTCTGTCGGTATTCCGCGAAGGCCAGGCGGTCACGCTTACCCGTGACGAGAAAAAACGCCTGACCTGGGTCAACGACAAGGCCGCAGCCCCTTCTGAAGACGGCGCCTGGCTCTACAACGATGTGCGCTGCCTGAAAGAAAACAGCAAGGTCACCTACGACCAGGTTGTCGATGCCCGCAACACCTTCCGCAGCACCTGTCTGGGCAACACCAACGACCACGCCATCAAGCTGCCGGATGCTCGCAGCGGCCTGGTCATGGTGTACCGCGTCTATGACCGCGTATCCTACGCGCTCATCATGCGGTCCGATGGGCCGGTGTACCTGCTTGATTCGGTAAAAACCCCCTGAACACGCTGGATGCCTGGCTGCGCCTGAGCCTGGTCTCGGGCGTCGGCAACACCAGCCTGCTGCGCCTGTTGACGGCTTTCGGTTCTCCGGAGGCCGTTTTGGCTTCCGGCCGCGGCGCATTAGGCGCGCATCTCACGAAAACGCAGTGCGACGCGCTGCTCGCAGATCCGGACGCCGCCCTGCTCGACGCTGCCCATGCCTGGCTCGCGCAGCCCGGCAACAGCCTGATGACGCTGGCGGACGAAGACTACCCCCAGGCCCTGCTCGAAATCGCCGACCCGCCTGCCATGCTGTATTGCAAGGGGCGGCGCGAACTGCTCGGCTGGGCGGCCCTCGGCATCGTCGGCAGCCGCAACGCCACCCCGCAGGGGGTGCGCGATGCCGAGGCGTTTGCCCATGCCCTGTCCGATGCCGGGCTCACCATCGTCAGCGGCCTCGCGCTCGGCATCGACGCGGCGGCGCATCGCGGTGGCCTGGCGGGCGCAGGCTCGAGCGTCGCGGTGATCGGCACCGGGCTCGACCGCATTTATCCGGCACGCAACAAGGCGCTGGCGCACCAGCTGGCCGAAAACGGGCTCATCGTGTCGGAATTCCCGCTCGGCACGCAACCCTTGCCGGGCCATTTTCCGCGCCGCAACCGCCTCATCAGCGGGCTTTCCCGTGGCGTGCTGGTGGTGGAAGCGGCGCCCGACAGCGGCTCGCTGATCACCGCGCGCGTCGCCACCGAGCAGGGGCGCGAAGTGTTCGCCATCCCGGGGTCGATCCACTCGCCGCTCGCGCGCGGCTGTCACGCGCTGATCAAGCAGGGCGCCAAACTGGTCGAATCCGCCGCCGACATTCTCGACGAGCTGGCCTGGCAGCAACGCCTGGCACCCCCCGTTCAGCCGGAAGCGCAGTCCGACCCGATACTGGATGCGCTGGACGGCGCGCCGACCTCGCTCGACACCCTGGCGCAAAGAACCGGGTTGACGCTGGATGCGCTTTCAGCGAAGCTGTTGACGCTTGAACTGGATGGGCGGATTGCCACCTTGCCCGGCGGGCGTTACCAAAAAATTCACTGAACACTATGCTCGATATCCTGGTTTACCTGTACGAAAGCTTCCGCATGGCGGAACTCGCGCCCGATCGCGACGCGCTGGAAAAGCGCCTGTTTGCCGCGGGATTTGAAGAATCCGACATCAACGCCGCGCTCGACTGGTTTGCCCATCTGGCGGCCAGCGCCGCCCACGAGCGCCTGGCCCACGCGCATTACCGCCATTACGCGGCCGAGGAACGCGAGCGCCTGAATGAAGCCTGCCGCGATGAGCTGGCCTTTCTGTTCAGCGCCGAAATTCTCGATCCGGAGTCGCGCGAATGGGTCATTTCCGGCCTGATGGCACTGGGCGGCGAGGACATCGAGCCCGACCACGTGCGCTGGATGACGCTGATCGTGCTGTGGAGCCGCGGCCTGATCGAGCATTTCACGCACCTCGAAGACATGTTGCTGAATCACGAGCCGGGGCGCCTGCACTAAACCTATAACCATGTCCAAACTCGTTATCGTCGAATCCCCGTCCAAATCCAAAACGCTGCAGAAATACCTGGGCGCGGACTACGACATCCTCGCCAGCTACGGCCACGTGCGCGACCTGCAGCCGAAAACCGGCGCCGTCGATACCGAAAATTTCACCATGAAATATCAGGTCATCGAACGCAACGCCAAGCACGTCGAGGCCATCGTCAAGGCGGCCAAGAAAGCCGACGAAGTGTTGCTGGCGACCGACCCGGACCGCGAAGGCGAGGCGATTTCCTGGCATATCAGCGAAATCCTCAAGGAGCGCAAGGTCAAGACGCCGATGAAGCGCGTGGCCTTTTACGAGATTACCGAATCGGCGGTGCAGGATGCGGTGCGCAACCCGCGCGAAATCGCGTCCGATCTGGTCGATGCGCAACAGGCGCGGCGCGCGCTCGATTACCTGGTCGGCTTCAACCTGTCGCCGCTGTTGTGGCGCAAGATCAGCCCCGGCCTGTCGGCCGGCCGCGTGCAGTCGCCCGCGCTCAGGATGATCGTCGAACGCGAACTGGAGATCGAAGCGTTCACGCCGCGCGAATACTGGACACTGCATCTCGACACCCACAAGGGGGCGCAGGCGTTTACCGCCAAGCTCACCCACTTCAAGGGCGAGAAGCTCGAGCAGTTCACGGTCGAACACGAGGCGCGCAGCAAGGAGTGGCTGGCCACGCTGGACGGCCGCGATGCCACCGTCATGCGCATCGAGAAGAAGCGCCGCGCGCGCCATCCGGCCGCCCCATTCACCACCTCGACACTGCAGCAGGTCGGCGTGCGCCAGCTCGGCATGACCACCGACCGCGTGATGCGCACCGCCCAGCAGCTGTACGAGGGCATGGACCTCGGCGAAGGCCCGGTCGGCCTCATCACCTACATGCGTACCGACTCGGTCAATTTGGCGCAGGAAGCCATCACCGACATCCGCAAGTATGTGGGCGCTAACTTCGACAAGGATTTTTTGCCGCCAACCGCGATCACCTACAAGGCCAAGACCAAGAACGCGCAGGAGGCGCACGAAGCCGTGCGCCCGACCTCGGTCACCCGCACGCCCGAATCGGTGAAGCCGTTTTTGACCGCCGACCAGGCCCGCCTTTACGAGCTGATCTGGAAACGCACCGTGGGCTGCCAGATGACCCCGGCGCAGTTCGATACCGTCGCTGCCGACATCACGGTCGGCGAGGGCACCTTCCGCGCCACCGGCCAGACGCTGGCGTTCGCCGGCTTCCTGGCGGTTTACCAGGACGACGAGGACGAAGAAGGCGAGTCCAAATTGCCGGCACTGGTCGAGGGCGAAACGCTGCCGGTCGACAAGCTCTACGGCGAGCAGCATTTCACCCAGCCGCCGCCGCGCTACACCGAGGCGAGCCTGGTCAAGGCGCTCGAGGAATACGGTATCGGCCGCCCGTCGACCTACGCCAGCATCATTTCCACGCTGCAGGACCGCGAATACGTGCTGCTGGAAAAGAAGCGCTTCCAGCCCACCGACATCGGTCGCCTGGTCAACTGCTTTCTCACCCGCCATTTCGGCCATTACGTCGATTACGACTTTACCGCCAAGCTGGAAGACAAACTCGACGATGTTTCCAACGGCAAGCGCGTCTGGTCGAAACTGCTGGGCGAGTTCTGGAGCGAGTTCGACGGCGAACTGAAGGCAAAGCAGGACGTCGAGCGCGGCTGCCCGATCCCGGAAGCCTGCCCCAAATGCAGCAAGCCGCTGTTCATGCAGGCCAGCAAGCGCGGCCTCTTCATCGGCTGCTCCGGCTACCCGGACTGCGACTACACGCGTCCGCTGCACGCCAATGCCATCGAGGGCGACAACATCCTCGGCAAGGACCCGGCCAGCGGCCTCGACGTCAAACTGCTGTCCGGCCGCTTCGGTCCCTACGTGCAGATCGGCGAGATGCCGGAAGACAAGAAGGCGCCCAAGCCGCGCCGCGCGTCATGGCCGAAGGACATTCCGCTGGAAAACGCCACCCTCGAACTGGCGCTCAAGTTTCTGTCGCTGCCGCGTGAAGTAGGGCATCACCCGGACACCGGTCTGCCCATCGTCGCCAACAACGGTCGCTTCGGCCCCTATCTGCTGCACGACGGCAAGTTCAAGTCGATTCCCAAGACCGACAGCGTCTATGAAATCGACCTGCCGCGCGCGCTTGAAGTGCTGGTCATGGAGCGTGCCCCGCGCGGCGGCGACTCCGCCGCCTCGGTGCTGAAAAATCTGGGGCCACACCCCGAGGACGGCAAGGACATCACGGTGCGCAGCGGCCGTTACGGGCCGTACGTGAAGCACGGCACCACCAACGCCACCCTGCCCAAGGACATCACGCCCGAAGAGATCACCCTCGAGGAGGCCATCGACCTGATCGCCGCACGCGTCGCCAAAGGTCCGGCCAAGAAACCCGTAAAGAAAAAAGCCGCCGCCAAGCCCGCTGCCACGAAAAAGGCCAAGGCCGAACCGAAAACGCCTGTAGCCAAAAAACCGGCCGCGAAGAAAGCCCCCACCAAGAAGCCTGCTGCCAAGAAGCCCGCCAAAAAAACCGAGGCATGAGCGCACCGCCCACGTTGCTCGTGGTCAACGCCTTCATTGGCACCGCCGGCTACCAAAAGCTATATCAAGCGCTTGGCTACTCGGTTATCGCGGAATGGTCCGAACGCAAAGCCATCAGCCTGATGCGCAAGGCTCCGCCCGCCGTGATCGTGGCAGACTTCT
>JBFHXL010000101.1:0-6485 GCA_041599035.1 Thiobacillus sp.
GCTGCTGGTGGACGAGCACGGCGCGCTGGCGCTGGATGCGCGCGTCATCATCGCGCCGCGGGTGCCGACCGCCGACCGCTATGGCCACATGGCGATCCATCCCTATCCGGCACATCTGGTGACGCACTGGCAATTGCCGAGTGGCCACGATGTGGTGATCCGTCCGATCCGTCCGGAGGATGCCGATCTGACCCAGGGCTTCGTCAAAAGCCTGTCCGCGGAATCCCGGTATTTCCGCTTCATGGACGCGGTAAGCGAGTTGTCCCCGGTGGCGCTGGCACGCCTGACCCAGATCGATTATTCGCGCGAAATGGCGCTGCTGGCGCTGACCGAAATCGACGGCCGCGAAGTGGAACTCGGGGTGGCGCGCTATGCCATCAATCCGGAAGGAGCGTCCTGCGAATTCGCCCTGGTGGTCAGCGACCAATGGCAGAAACAGGGCATCGGCCACAAGCTGATGGACGTGCTGATGGACGTGGCGCGCGGCAAGGGGGTGAAGATGATGGAGGGCGAGGTGCTGAAAACCAACCGTCCCATGTTGAAGCTGGTGGAAGCCCTGGGTTTTCATGTCGAGCCGCACCCCGAGGACGATACCTTGCGCAGGATTTCACGAACCGTGTAGCCCGCCGTTTGGGGGCGATGCGGCGGACAGCGGTCGCCCCCGCCCGTTTCCCTGCGTGTGGTGCTTGCTCAGTGACGTTTTTCTTGGCACTGTGCGGCCATGACTCCCATTGCGCGCCATGCTCCCGTCACCCGTTATGAGATTGCCGCCTGGCTGTTGATGGCGGCAGCGATGGTGTTTTCCCTGATGTTTCACCTGCTCCCCGCGCTGCTGGCCGGCTTGCTGGTGGTGCAGCTGGTCCATTTGCTCGCGCCGCGTTTTGTCATCGGCCGCCTCGACCACAACTGGGCCAAGGTGCTGGTGGTGTCGCTTATTACCCTGTTCGTGCTCGGCGCGCTGGCTGCGTTTGTGGCAGGGGTGATCCTGTATTTGCGCACCGAAGGGGGGCTTGCCGGCCTTTTGACCAAGATGGCCGAAATCATCGAGAATTCCCGTCAGCTGCTGCCGCTGTGGGCAGCGGAATGGCTGCCGAAGGGCGATAAAAGCGGCATTCGCGCCCAGCTGGTCGAATGGCTGCGCACCCATGCGCTGGACATCCGCAAGTTCAGCGGCGACGCCGGGCGCGTGCTCCTGCATTTCATGATCGGCCTGATCATCGGCAGCTTCATCGCCCTGCGCCAGGCAAGACCACACCAGACGCTGGCTCCCATGGCGCAGGCCATGTGCGCGCGGGTGAACCGTCTGGGCGACGCCTTCCGCCGCGTGGTGTTCGCACAGGTGCGCATTTCGGCACTCAATTCCCTGCTGACCGGGATTTACCTGCTGCTGGTGCTGCCCGCGTTCGGGGTGCAACTGCCGTTCACCAAAACCATGATCGTCGTCACCTTCATGGTCGGCCTGCTGCCGGTGCTGGGCAATCTGGTTTCCAACACGGTCATCGTCATCATTTCGCTGTCGCATTCGCTGCACATCGCCGCCGGCTCGCTGGCGTTTCTGGTCATCATCCACAAGCTCGAATATTTCGTGAATGCACGTATCATCGGCGGCCAGATCCAGGCGCGGGCGTGGGAACTGCTGATCGCCATGGTGATGATGGAAGCGGCCTTCGGCGTGCAGGGCGTCATCGCGGCGCCGATTTTTTACGCCTACGTCAAAAAAGAATTAACCGATCGGGAGCTTATTTAATGTCCAGCGACACAGAATCACTCGTCATCACCGCCGCCGGTGAAGACAAAATCGGCCTGGTGGAAGGGTTCACGCGCCGCATCAGCGAATCGGGCTGCAACGTCGAAGAGTCGCGCATGGCTGCGCTGGGCGGACGGTTTGCGCTGTTGATGCGGGTGTCCGGCAACTGGGATGCGCTGGCCAAGCTGGAGGCGCGCCTGCCGGCCGTGGCTGAAGAACTCGGGCTGTCGCTGATCCAGCAGCGCACCCGCCCCACGCGCGCCGACAAGCCGCTGATTCCGTACACCGTCGAGGTCGCCGCGCTTGACCACCCGGGCATCGTCAACAGCCTCGCCAATTTTTTCGCGCGCCTGCACATCAACATCGAGGCGCTCGACACCGAAACCTATCCCGCCCCGCACACTGGCGCCCCCATGTTCGCCGTCCACATGACGCTCGGCATTCCGGCCGATGCCCACATCGCCACCCTGCGCGGCGATTTTCTGGATTACTGCGACGAGCAGAATCTGGATGCGACCTTCGAGCCGGTGCGGATGTAGGTGCCGCGCGGCTGGCGCGCCTTAGCGCAGCATGAAAAACGGCGGCCCGTGGCCGCCGTTAGGGTGCAACGCATCTCGACCGGTGCTATCAAGTCTTGCGCCGGCGCATCGCAGCAAGGCCGGCGAGACCGATGCCGAGCAGCGCCAGCGAGGCGGGCTCGGGTACGTTCCCGTTATCATTTCCGCCGATTTCGGCTGAAATGGCCAGATTTCGCAGCCCCCACCCTTCGTCCCAGGTTCCATGCGACATGTCGTAGTTAAAGACGTAAGTGTTGGTGCCGGAAACTAGCGTGTGGGCCACACTGAATTGCGTCAGTCCGCCCCGATAGAGTCCATTGTTCGTCGATACAATGCTGACCCCAGACCCCATGACGGTGTTGAAGTTGTCTCCACCGCCGCCCATATTGAATCCACCGCTAAACAGCGTGATGCCGTTTATGCTGAGAGTGAAGGTGTCCGTGTGAGACGCGGTGGAATGAAGGCCATCAACCGTATTGTAGCCAAGCAGATCAAAAGTAAGGCTTGCGGCTCCGCTCGCCGATGCCCCGGGCGATGAAATCGAATAGGTCTCCGAGCCGCCGCCAAGCGGTCCAAGGGTGTCTGATAAATTTTCGGTGAGCAGGACTGCCTGCGCGGGTGTGGCAGCGGCCAGCAACATGGCTGAAGCCAGCAGGGCTTGGGAGAATCGTTTCATTTTAATGTGGGACTCCGTTAAGTAAATTGGTTGGCGCGAAACCCGGTCGGTTCAGAACGCATTCCAAGCAAGACAACTCCTGTGCCAAAATTGGCAATGACTTTCATTGCCAATTAAAACCAACGCATTAGGATATTTTTTGCCGTGCCTTGTTTCGGCCTTGCTGTAAAGTTTTCCGACACTCGTGGCAGCAGTAGCGTGGGCGCCGCCCGCCACGACATGCCGCCATGCCAATTACCGTTGGGCGAAGGCGATCAAGTCTTGCGCCGGCGCATCGCAGCAAGGCCGGCGAGACCGATGCCAAGCAGCGCCAGCGAGGCGGGCTCGGGTACCCCACTCGAGGTGTTCGGCTCTGCAAAAACCCGAATCTCGGACACGGATGACCAATGACTGCCGCCGTCAACCTCGTATTTGACATAACGCATGTTCTGGCCAGAGCCAGCAAAGGCATAGTCATCCGTCACATCCGCCGCACCGTCTACAAAAACACCGGAACCGACAGGATCCCAGATGCTCCCGTTTAGACCGGAGTAGAGCTTGTATTGGGTCGTGTAAGTGTCCCATCCAGGGTTTTCCCCCCAGTAAACGACTATGCTGCTGACCTGATAGCTTTGCCCGAGGTCGATGATGAGCCAATTCGGGTTCGCGGTAGTCCCGTGATCGGACGCTACCCAGCGGTTGTTGTCACCCACGGTTGCGACGATATTGTCGATTGCCAAAGCGGGTCCATTAACTGAGTACTGTTCGTTTGCGGTAGCCGTACCGTAAAGGTGTGCGACGTTGATCGGGATCGCCTGTGCTGCCGAAGTGGCGATGCCAAGAAGCGCGGTCGTGGTAAGCGCTAACAATGGGTTTTTCATGTTCTCCCTTTTTATCAAGATGCTATTGACGACGCTGCAAGCAGCCTTTCCTGTATGCGCTTGATTACGAAGCAAGCCGCGTGCCAGCATGTGTTCCCGTCCTGCTTGTCGATAAATATCAACATTTTAGGATGTTCAGGTCCTTGCCACGCCTTGCTTGGGTGTAAAGAAAGCCGACATGGCGGTCTGCTTATCCTGGAATTAACTGTGGCCAATCGGACAGCAGACACGCCCCGCGTGACGGGAAACAAGGAAAGTCAGTCGTTCACGGGGCTGCCGAGCTCGATATAGAAAATCGACATCCCGTCTTCCTGTTTGCGGGCTTGCGGATCGCTGCGGATTAACGCGGCCTCCACCCGTGCGGCCTGCAGGGCGGTGCGGTCGATGATGGCGGGATAGAGCCGGCAGTGCTTTTCGACCTCTTCGGCCTGTTGCCAGGCCGCGACCTCGAGTGCGCTGCGGGTGGCCGGGTCGAGATGCGGCAGCAGCAGCATCCAGGGCGCCTGCCAGGCATGGTAGTCGTGCACCAGCCGGGTGTGCGCCGCATCCATGCCGGCGGTGGCGATGAACAGCGGCGGAAAAGTCTCGGCTTCGAGTATGCGCCCACGCAGGGCGTCGCCGCCCTGGAGCATATGCAGGCCCAGCCCGCCGCCGTCATCGGAACGGCGGAACCACTGCGCCACGCCGCCGGACAGGCGGTTCACATGGCGGGTCAAATAGGTGGCGGCGGGTTCGCTGAGTCCGGCAATCGCGTTGCTTCTGAAATGTTCCTGCGCGGCGATGCCGGCGCGCCAGTCGAGTGGCGGTTTGGTGTCGGTTTCGCTGTCGGCGCGCACGCTGTGCAGCAGGGCCAGCGGCTGCGCGTCGGAGTCGAGCAGCCATAGCTCGAACGCATCCTGGAACCTGAAGGGCACGTCGCGATGCATGTCGAGCAGGTGCTCGTATGCCACTGCGCCCATTTCCTCCAGGCGCCTGAAATCGTCGGATGGAAACAGCGGCCCGCGCTTGAGGCCTGTTTCCGCCGACCAGTGCCCGTAGCGGATGTCGGAAATCTGCGCGCGCCGCCCGGCGCGTCCGAGGCCGTCAAGCAAGGCATCGTTGGCCACGTAGATGTCCCACTCGATGCCGTCGGTCGTGACCGCCTCGGCTGACTGGTAGCGAATGATGTGCATCACCCCGCGAAACGGGTTGAGCAGACGTTGGGCATAACATTCGACCTGCATGCGTCAACTTTACACCAGCAGGGTGCCGGGCGCCGTGATCGCGCCATCAACAATTCGCGTGGTTTCGTATAGGATGGCAAGGTGCAGGGTCTGGACCGGAGCGCCTGTGTCTTCTATCGTCGTTTCTTTTTTGGAGGGTTTCATATGAAAGCAGCTGCCTGGATTACTCTTTCTGTTCCCATCCTGCTGGCGGGATGCGCCAGTGGCCCCAGCGCTGAGGAGCAGGCCGCGATGGCGGCCGACGCGCGCACGGCCAGCGGAACATTGATCAAAAAACTCGGCGGCGAGCTGAAAGCGGCGCTGGGTGGAGACGGGCCGGCGGCTGCCATCAGCGTATGCAAGGAGCGTGCGCCGCAGATTGCCGCCGAGGTATCCAAGCAGTCCGGCTTCGACGTCAAGCGCGTCAGCCCCAAGAACCGCAACCCGGCGGGCGTGCCGGACGCGTGGGAAGCCGAAGCCCAGGCCGGCCTCGAGAAGCGCATGGCGGCCGGCGAAAAACCGGAGACGCTCGACACCTGGCAGATCGTCAGCACGCCGAGCGGCAAGCAGTTCCGCTATGCCAAGGCCCTGCCGGTGGCGCAGGTGTGCCTGACGTGCCACGGCGATCCGGCGGCGATACCCGATGGGGTCAAGGCGCGTCTTGCCACCGAATACCCGCAGGACAAGGCCACGGGCTACAGCCTCGGCATGGTGCGAGGCATCGTTTCGGTCAAGCGCGCGCTGTAATTTCCACGATCGCGCATTCACGTGATGCAACCGCGGCTTCGCGCAGGGCTATCGCCTGCGCGAAGCCGCTGTTGTCTTGTCCGGATGCCGGCACCGCGCCGGACGGGTGCATGATCCGCACATGAAGCCCGGCACCGATATTTCTGCCGGGTGGCGCGTCTACATGCTGCGTTGCGCCGACGGCTCGCTTTATACCGGTATCACCGTCGACGTCGCGCGCCGCGTGGCCGAGCACAACGGCAACAGCGGAGTGGGCGCACGCTATACCCGCAGCCGGCGCCCGGTGGAGCTGGTTTATGTCGAAGCCGCCGCCGATCGCGCCGAAGCCGCGCGGCGCGAAGCCGCGATCAAGCGGCTGGACCGGGCGCGCAAGCTGGCGCTCTGTGCGCCGGCGAAATAGCCTTTTTTAACGCCCGTTTACGCCATTGATCCGTGCCAGCACCTGCGGCATGACGTCTTCGGCTGCACGGCGGCCGCTGTCGATGGCGACGCCGGCGCGGTGAAACTCCATCAGCCCCAGGTCGGCAAGCTGCGGGGTGACCAGCACGTCAGCCGGTTCGCCCGCCAGGCGGCTGCGCGTGATCAGCACCTGCATGATGTTGATGCTGCCCGCCAGCACGTCGAGCATGGGCGGGGGTTTGGGGCCGTTTTTGTGGTTGATACCGAGTTGCGACATGCGCGCCTGGATGGCCGCCA
>JBFHXL010000102.1:0-6412 GCA_041599035.1 Thiobacillus sp.
CCTGGGTTGCAGCGATTACTTCTCGACCACACCCATGATGTCTTCTTCGCGCATCACCAGCAGCTCGTCGCCTTCGACCTTGACGGTCTGGCCGGCGTATTTGCCGAACAGCACGCGGTCGCCCACTTTCACGTCGAGCGGAATCAGCTTGCCCTGGTCGTCTTTTTTGCCGGTGCCGACGGCGATGATTTCGCCCTGGTCAGGCTTCTCGGTGGCGGCGTCGGGGATCACGATACCGGAAGCGGTCTTGCGCTCTTCTTCCATGCGTTTGACAATCACTCGGTCGTGCAGAGGACGGATTTTCATTGCAAAGTCTCCCATTGCGATAAGGTTGATAACGGGCAGCCCAGGCTGCCCGGAAATGAGGAGGCGGCGCAGATGCAATTAGCACTCGCCGCCATCGAGTGCTAATAGTAGGGGCGGAGTGTGTCAATTTCAAGTACATGGACGATTTATTAAATAGAACCCGCGCCGCCGTCTGGCACCCCTGCACCCAGATGAAGCAACTCGAAGCCGCGCCGCCGCTGGCCATCGCGCGCGGCGAGGGGGCGTGGCTCATCGATACCGACGGGCGCCGCTACCTCGATGCGATTTCGAGCTGGTGGGTCAACCTGTTCGGCCACTGCAATCCGCGCATCAACGCCGCCATCACCGACCAGCTCGGCCGGATCGAGCACGTGATGCTGGCCGGCGCGACCCATGCGCCGGTGGTGGAGCTGTCCGAGCGGCTGGCGCAGCTGACCGGGCTGGGCCACGCGTTCTACGGCTCGGATGGCGCTTCGGCCACCGAAATCGCGCTGAAAATGAGTGCTCACTATTGGCGTAACGCAGGCCAGGCGGAAAAGAATGGTTTTATCAGCCTGAAAAACGGTTACCACGGCGAGACCGTGGGGGCGCTGTCGGTGACCGACATTCCGCTCTTCAAGCGCACCTACGAACCGCTGCTGCGGCACTCGGTGCAGGTGCCGACGCCGGACGCGCGACTGGCCGAGGCGGGCGAGTCGGCCGAGGCCTTTGCCCTGCGCTGTGCTGACGCGCTGGAAGCGCATCTGGCCGAACATGCCGCCACCACCGCGGCCTTCATCGTCGAGCCGCTGGTGCAGGGCGCGGCCGGCATGGCGATGTATCACCCGGTGTATCTGAGCCGGGCACGTGAACTGTGCGACCGATATGACGTGCACCTGATCGCCGACGAGATCGCGGTGGGTTTCGGCCGCACCGGGACCATGTTCGCGTTTGAGCAGGCCGCCGCGCCCGTTTCTTCCGACCTCTCACCCCTCACTCCTCGCGCCTCGCGCCCGGATTTCATCTGCCTGTCCAAGGGCATCACCGGCGGCTATCTGCCGCTATCGGCGGTGCTGACGACCGACACGGTCTACGCGGCGTTTTACGGCGACGCCACGGCGCAAGGCTTCTTGCACTCGCATTCCTACACCGGCAACCCGCTCGCCTGCCGCGCGGCGCTGGCGGTGCTGGACATTTTCGAGGCAGACCGCGTCATCGCCGCCAATCGCGAAAAAGCAGTCCGTTTTACCGACCTTCTGCAGAAAGTGGCCGCTCACCCGCGGGTGCGCCACTTTCGCTCGTGCGGCATGATCTGGGCCTTCGACGTGGCGGACGCCGCCCCGGGGTTTGCCGCGCGCTTTCATCAGGCGGCGCTGGCGCAGGGCCTTTTCATCCGCCCTGTCGGCGGCACAGTGTATGTGATGCCGCCGTACGTGATTGCGGAAGACGAGATGGCGATGCTGGCCGAACGTATCCTGCTGCTTCTGGATCAAACGCGCCCGGCGTGATGGTCCAGGACCTGAATGCTGCGCGCTTCAGGCAGACATCTCCGGGGCACGCAACGGAATCAGCAGCCAGGCGCTGGCACCGCCGCCGACGCGCGGCTTGATGGCGACGGTCCAGTTCTGGGTTTCGGCCAGCTGGCGGGCGATGGCGAGACCGAGGCCGCTGCCGCCGGTGGCACGGTTGCGCGAGGGGTCGACCCGAAAGAAAGGCCGGAACACGGCTTCGCGCAGGCCCGGCGAGATGCCCGGGCCGCGGTCGCGTACACCGATCAGAATGCCGCCCGCGCAGCGCCGCCGCACCAGTTGCAGGCACCCCGGCCCGGCGTAGCGCTGGGTGTTGTCCAGAAAGTTGCCGAGGATGCGCTTGAGCGCAAGCGGGGCAATGACCGCATGGCAAGGCGGCCCTTCGGTGCGCAGATGCGTCTGACCCGGCGACTGCGCTTCTGCAGCCTCGATCAGTTCGCGCAGGAGAGCGTCGATGTCGGTGGCGACGACGGTCTCGCGCTCCTGTGCACGGGCGAGTTCCAGTTGCGCGCCGATCAGCGTTTCCATCTCGGCGACATCCCGTTCCATGCGCATGAGCAGGGGCGAGGCACGTTCCTCGGCAAGCATGCCCAGCGCCATCTTGAGGCGGGCCAGCGGGCTTCTCAGGTCGTGCGAGACGCCTGCCAGCAGGGTGCTCTGGTTTTCGCGCCGCGCGGCAAGCTGGGCTGCAGTCTGGTTGATGACCCGGGCCAGATCGGCCAGTTCGTGCTCGCCTGATTCCTTTAGCCGCGGCGGGTGTTCGCCGCTGCCGATCAGGCGCGCGGCCTCCGCCAGGCGTGCCACCGGCGCGGTGATCCGGCGCGCGAGCAGCCAGGCGGTAATCAGGGTGACCAGCAGGCCGGCCGCGACAGTCCAGGCCAGGGCAAAGGACGGGCGCGGCACCAGCAGATCCTTGGCGAAGCTGAAACGCAACACATGGCGGGCCATGGGGATGTCCACATGAAAACGCCCGTCTGCCGTTTCGGCCACGTGCAGGGCGGTTCCGGAATCGAGGCGGGAGGCGAGCGAGGTGCGCAGGAAATTGACGTAGGGAAGAAGTCTGACGTCCTTGCCCAAAGGCGCGTCGGCTTCTGTCAGGCCAATGTCGTGACTGAACTTCAATTCATCCTCGAAAGCGGGACGTGTCGTGACAGGCAGTTCCACCCAGGTGCGTGCGGACAGCACCAGCAGGGCGGCCAGGTCGTCGGCCGAGCGTTCTGCGAGCGGCCTGGTGATATATAAAAAGATCGCCGTTCCCGACGCGATCTGGAACACGATCAGGCCCGCCGCGACAGTGAGTACCGTGCGGCGAAACAGCGAACTGCGCGGCTTCACGCCGCCGCCTCGCCGCGCGGCGAAAACAGATAGCCCTCGCCCCAGATGGTGCGCAGATAGATCGGCGCTTCGGGGTTGGGTTCGATCTTGCGGCGCAGGCGGGTCACCCGCACATCGACGCTGCGGTCAAAGGGTGAGCGGTCGTAGCCCTTGACCAGGGTGATGAGGTGGTCGCGCGTCAGCACCTGGTTGGGATGTTCGAGAAAAATACGCAGCAGGGTGAACTCTCCGGATGTCAGGGGGACTTCACCGTCTTCGTGGGTCAGAACATGGGTGGCGAGATCGAGCCGGAACGGGCCGAAGGCCAGTGCGCCGGTCTCTTTGGGCGCGGGCGCATTGCCGGCATGGCGTCGCAGCACCGCGCGCACGCGGGCGAGCAGTTCGCGCGGGCCGAACGGCTTGGCCAGGTAGTCGTCGGCGCCGACTTCCAGCCCCACCACCCGGTCCACCTCCTCGCCCCGCGCCGACACGATGATGACCGGCGGGCCGCCATCGGCGCGCAGCCATTTGAGCAGGCTCAAGCCGTCCTCGCCCGGCAGCATCAGGTCGAGCACCACCAGGTCGGCGCTCTGGCGGGCGATGCTGGCGCGAAAGGCGACACCGTCGCCCACCCCTTCCACCTCGTAGCCGCTGGCAGCGAGATACGAGGTGACCAGTTCGCGCAGCGCCGTGTCGTCGTCCACCACCAGGATGCGTTGCGTTGCCTCTTCGTCCATTTTCCTTGACTCCGCCCTGCCCGAAATACAGGCGCACGAACACTATCTTACCGGCAGCAGGGTCACCGAGGCCGGCGGCGAAACAACCTGTAACAAACCCAGGCATGTCTGGCTGCTGCCGAATCGGCCCGGACGCTGCGTTATCGGCTGGTCGAATCGACATCCTGCCGGTCCTCGCCTATCTCCTGTTTGTCCGCAGTAACCAACTGTCACCAAACTGTTTCACTCGGGAAATGACAGGGAGGGGGCCGTGCCTTAAATTGGCGCTGGGCTCAATAGAAGGAATGAGCCAGCAGGGCTTCAGGAGGAGGGCATCGTTTTGTTCAACAACAAAGAGGAGGCAGTCTAAATGACGTACAGAATAAATTACAAAACCGCAGTACTTTGCACCGGCTTATTCGTTTCAGGTTCGGCCTTCGCCAACAACGGCGACCAGGTAGTGGGGTATAGCGCCATTGCCAATGCCATGGGGGGGGCGGTTGTCGCCTCGCCGCAGGATTCCACCACGTCACTCAGCAACCCGGCCGGACTGTCCTATCTCGACATGGGCGCACAGAAAGCCCGCTTCGACATGAACGTGTCGGTGCTGAATCCGATCCGCAGCATGAACGGGGTTGACAGTGACAGCAACGCATACATCCTGGCAACCGGGGGCTTCGCCTTCCAGAGCGATTTGCTGGGCCGCGACGTGACCATCGGCGTCGGCGCCTATCCGATATCCGGCGGTGGCGTGGACTTTCCGGCAGCGGCGTTTAACGTGGCCGGAAATCCGGCTGCGGTTGTGGCCAACCGGGTGTCATTGCGCATCGGTCCGGCCATCGCATACCGGATCAACGACAATCTGTCGGTCGGTGCCAACCTGAGCCTGTCGGTCAATCAGATGTCGATCAAGAACATCACCATCACCCCCGGCATGCCACCCACTGTTACATCCGATAACTTTCCCAACGATGTCGCTTATGGCAGCTCATTCGTGCTGGGGACCATTTATAAGATCAGCGACCGGACCAACTTCGGCGCGGCCTACACCAGCCGTTCCTACAACGAGGATCTGGTGTGGAACATGGATGACGGCAAATGGAGGCTTGAATTCCAGGATCCGCAGACCGTCGCCATCGGCATCTCCCACCAGGTGACCGACAAGCTGCTGCTGGAGGCCGATGTGAAGTGGCTCGATTTCAGCAGCGTTCGCACCACCGCCACATTGGTTGGCCCCACGGCTGCAAAAAACAAGAATATTGCCTACAGCTGGGATGACCAGACCGTCCTGGCGCTGGGGGCCAAATACGATGTGTCCGACCGCCTTACGCTGCTGGCGGGATACAACTACGGCAAATCGCCGATTACCGAAGAAGACATCAACAACAACGCCGGCGTCACCGCCATTGTCGAGCATCACTGGTCGGTGGGAGCGACAACCCAGGTCAGCAAGCATTCGTCGCTCACCCTGTCGCTCATTCATGGCATCCAGAATGAAATGACTGCGAGCGTCGGCCTCCCGACTACCGTGAGCTTCGAGACCAATCTCGCGACCCTGCAGTTCACCTATCGCAACTAAAGATCCAGTGTTCTCACGCACTTAATTTTCAGAGGAGCCAAAGAACCCGATGGAACATCGCACATTGCTTTTTTTACGGAAAACGGTATTTCCCGCAACCCTGGCCTGCACGCTGGCCCTGGCGACGGCCGGCTGCATGGGGCCGACGATGAGCCCGGTCGTGCCTGATGTGGGCTGGAATACCGACTATGCGGATGCCTTGAGTCCCCATACCCAACTGGCCCTCGGCGTCATGCAGACGCTCAAGGATGAGCCCGATGCAATTCCGTCTGCCAACCGTGCCGAAATAGCGCGCCAGTGGCAAAAGCTTGCCGACGTGATTGGGGCCAAGGCGCCGCCGGCAGAGATCAGTCGTGCCCGGCTCGAGGTGGAACGCGCCCTCGGCAAGCCCCTGGTCGACAGGCTCAAGGACGAGTGGCCGACCCGTGGCGACCTGATGGGATTCATGATGTCGAGCGGCACCAAGCTGCCCAAGGGCGGCATGAAGAACCTCAACCCGGACCACATCGCCGCCACCAAGACCATCGAGGCTTTGAACAAATAGCAACCAAAGGACGGGGTGCCGTCGTCGGCATGTCCCGTCCGCAATCGGTCGGCGCCCACAGAGCGGGCGACAACTGCCGCCAGGGTTTGACTGATTGATGATTTTGAGGATTTGGCTATCGAATAAATTGACTGATTGTTCCGATTCCCTGCGAGCAGGGGGTGGTTGAAGCCGGCCTGAAAACGGCTTCAACCAAGCGCTTTAACCAAGAAACAAACCCATTTTCATGAAGGAGACATAGATGAAGAAATTTGCATTAACCACTCTTGCCGCCGCGCTCATGCTGCCGGCTCTCGCCTGGTCCGCGGGCACGTCGTCAGTGACCGCGGCAACACCGGCAAAATCGATGATGGCTGCCATGAACGAGGCCGCCGCTCCCGCGCAAGCGCTTTCCCCGGCGGAAAATCTGGTGCTGGGAACCGCGCTGTTGCTGGCCAACGAACGC
>JBFHXL010000103.1:0-6396 GCA_041599035.1 Thiobacillus sp.
GGTCTTCGCCGAGTTCGAGCGGGCCATGATCCAGGAGCGGGTAAAAGCGGGACTGGAGCGGGCAAAGGCGCAAGGCAAAAAACTTGGTCGACCGAAGGTGTCAGCTGAAACAGAAGCTCACATCCAGAAATTGCGCGGCACCGGCATGGGCAAATTGAAGATCGCCAGGACCCTCGGCATTGGCGTCAGCACCGTGCAGCGTGTAGTCGAGTAACGAAGAGCAAGGCCACATATAACCCCATGACGCGCACGCGCGGCTCTTCACGTGCAGAGGTATACCAGCATGAATCCCAAGCTCAGACCCCTACCCTATGACACGCCAGAAACACGTGCTCGTGGCATTCGTTTCTGGACAACGTTCGGCAATATGACGCGGCAGGAGGCGGCGCGACATATTGCCAAGGAGCGACGGGCGGCAATGCGTATCCCGATGCCAGGTGAAATATGTGGGGCTCACGCACGCACAACGGGACAGCCCTGCCAGGCTCCCGCAGGTCCGAATGGGAGATGCAAGTTGCACGGCGGCAAGTCGACAGGGCCGCGTACTTCTGAAGGTATGGCCAGGACCGTAGAAGCGATGCAGTCAGGCCTCAAGCGCTGGAGGTCGAAACAATAACGTGATGGCGCTTCACGAAAGCAGTGACAACGCATGGCACGAAAACCTGAGCTGTTGATAACAAAACAGCAGAAGGATGATGCATTTGGCTATCGGGCTAATTGTTCAGAGACTTCAATCATCATCGGCGACCGCGCCTATATGCGCCTATTCGCGCCGTTTTAAATTGGCATATATAGGCGCACGGGGCGCGCCTATTCGCGCCAACGGTGCGGGGGGTGTGGGGGGAGAGCGCGCACACATAATTAGGAATTATTGGCGCATGCCTACCACTGATCACTTACTGCCCTCTGATCGACCTTCCGGATTCGGTACACAGGTAAAGACCTCCCTCTGTTTTCTGTCCGGCGTGCGCACCGTTCGCCTGAAGATGCAGTTGTCGTGTTCCAGTTCGCGCAGCAAGCGCATCAGCCGCTCGCTGTCGGTTCCTTTTGGGAAGCCGGGTTGCCCCTTCAACAACCTATAGACAGTCGCGCTACCCTGAAATGAAACCGTTACACGTTCGCCACGCTGATCAAATTCCTGAATCAACATAACCAGTGCATCCTTGTCAGCACTATCACGTGCCCTCTCCTCCGCCATAGCAGCTACGGCCGCTTCAGAGGTGTAGAGGCCCGCTACCACCGGCACCCCTTCATGCCATGTAAGGCGCACTGGCATCCCTTTGGGCCCAAGGTTGGCCTTCATATGTTCGATCGTTAACGCATGGCCCCCGTCCGAGGCCAGACTCAGACGCGAGCGAACACTGTTATGCCATGCAGTGCTGCCGGAGTAGTCTTCCGTGCCGGCACTCCTACCTCCAGACGCGCTGGCCTTATTAATGTGCGCCAGCAGCAGGACCGCACGGCCGGGGCGAGCAATGCGCGAACGTAAAGAACGGACGAATGCACGCACCCTAGCCCGCTTGATTTCATCGTCGTCGTAGGCATCGGATGCGTTATCGATCACCACCAGCCCCGCGTCGAGTTCCTGTACCAGCTTGGCCAAGCTATCAAGTAGCAGCGTTTCGGTGACGACCATCCTTCGATGGTCGATTGTGACGTACTGTTCGCGGTGTAGCGCTGGATCAATATCGCTGGCATCTAGCAGGAACAACTTTCCGTCCAGCTGCGCTGGATCAATCTTCAACGCACGGCAAAGTTTGGAAAGGCGATGCCGAAGCACCTCCGCACCATCTTCACCCGAAAAAAACAGCACATTTGTCTGCGTGGTTTCCATCGGCCCAAATGCCAGACCAAGCGCCACATGGACAGCGATGCTCAAGGCGACGTACGACTTACCACCGCCCCCGTGTCCAGCAAGCAACGTCACCTCGTCATAGGGGATCCAGGGGTCAATGCAGTGCGGCAAAAATTCAACTGCACACTGCAGTGAATTAATCTGCACAAGGTGGTCATGGAGGCCTATAGGTTTGCCCTGCTTACCGCCAGAATCATCTGGCTCCACATCAAATTCATAATCAGTGGGTATCCGATGAGTCGTAGTTGTCCCAAAATCGTATAACCGTGGCGCGCTATTCTTATCAACTGAAAACAAGGCCGCCCAGGAATCAGATGCCCGGAACGGAGATTGGCAGCGTATCGTGCCGCCGATCTTCATTCCTTCTGCCACGGTGATGACACCATGATCCTGCGTCACCAGTTCCGTGGACAGGCTAAGGTCATAGACAGTTACGTTCAGGCCATTGCTGCTTGTGTGCATCTCCACACCGGCCGCCTTGGTCACCGCCCTAATTTGACTGGGATCAGGCAACACGAGGACAGAAGTATCGACCGAGTCATCAAACAGGCCCCTGCTCAGCCCAATATCAGGCTCTAAAACTCGCAACCCTTCGCCCGCTACCGGTTTCCCGCAGAAAACCAGGCGACCCGGCGTAAGGACGCTGGTGTCGACAATGGTGGTTAAACTGCCGCCAATATCTTCCCCCGTCTTCTTGCTGAGTCGGGGCTTGACCCAGGTCATCCCCAACTCTGCAGCCTTAACCAGAATGGCCGTGCGCACACGCTCCACATCGGTAGGGTCCTTGAACCGGACCCAAACATGACCGTTGCTCATGCTCTTGCCACCCTGGCTGACGAGGAACCAACCCGCAAGTAGTCACAATAAGAAAGTTGCAGAATCTGATCTACACAACGCAACCATTCATCGAAGCCCATGTTGGCAAACTTCACAGGGGTGTGCTCGTCGGTGTCTCGATCGAGCAACTGCCAAGACGAGGGTTCGACGTTCTCCTTGAGCCTGGCGACGGCTTTGTACTCTTTCCCTTGCCAGGTGAGTTGATGTATGCCGAGGATGTTCTCCCTGCCCTCTAGCTTCAGGAGTTCTCCGAACCTCCTCTGGGACAGGATCACGAACTCCTCTCCGACTTCGACCCCCTTGAACCTCGCATTGATGATTGCGGAATGCGGATCATCGCCAACCTGACGCAGCAGATTTTCAAGGGCCTGAATATTCGGAATTTCGTGCATGACGGCGATCCCCATGCCGACCGAGACTGCGGGTTTTTTATGCAGCTGTTCGCCTTCCAGCCAGAACTTCTTGCCGAGCGGGTGTTTAGGGTCCCGAACAACAGTGATGATGTCGTTCATGCCATCCTCCTAACAACACGCAGGATGGCCACACCTGCTGCCAATTCGTCTTGATCTATTAACTTCATTTCCGTCTGGCCGGCGGTATATGCTTTCGCCATCGTCGCAATTATTTCAAGGGACATTACATACAAAGTCTCAGCGAAACATTCTTTATCAGGGACCAGGAAATCAGCAGGTACTGGTACAAGGCGAAGCCCAGCTTCATCTTTCCGAATAACCACCGATTCGAGCATTTCATGATCTTCATCTCCTTCCATGGCTTGACGTACGTGGTATTTCCTGTCTGGATTGGCGTCAAACCAGGCTAAGTCAGCAAGTGCCGCCCGCGACGAAGTGTCAGTCCGCAAGCGCGGGGTCCAAGCGGGTGCGAAGTTGGTACTAATCAGCTTCTGAAGAAAGGTCATCTCCGACAATGACACGTCCTCCGCAAACAAAATTATCGGTGTCATTGTTGCGCCCTCCCGTTTTTGCCGGGAGAGGCCAAAGCTGCCCTGAGTTCCCCGACGTTCCAGCAGGTTACGCGAGGCGACAACTTCCGCGGCTGAGGGATACGCCCCGCTTTTACGCCACGCCATACCGTAGCAGCTGAGCACGCGTAGAGTGCTTCCACGACAGGCTGACGTACACAAGCCGCATCGGGATAGGAATCAAAATCCCTTAACGCGTTGGGTACTAATGCTTTGATCTGCTTCATTGCTCCATCTCCTGGGCTGTTGTGAGATGGGTAGTTTCTAAAAATCACGACGGGGTGAAAATTCGCATTTGTTGGAATTTCACCCCAAATAAACCACCTCGCAGTTGGCGGGTAGGTTGGTGGGTGCGATAAAAAAGCGCCCCGCAGGGCGCTTGTTTGCTAGTGTATTGGCGGAGAGGGTGGGATTCGAACCCACGGTGAACTTGCGCTCACGCCTGATTTCGAGTCAGGTACATTCGACCACTCTGCCACCTCTCCGGGACGCGCATTGTAACCGACTCGCGGGATTTGCTGGACGAAAATTTCACTCTCGGTCAGACTCTGCCTATGCCCGCCATCAAGATAAAGGGATCACTCGGCCAACTGGCTGTACTGGCGCTGAGCCTGGTGCTGGCGGCCTGCAGTCGTCCCGCTCCCCCGCTGGAAACGGCCGGTGAATTGTGGGTGGGGACGCGCAACAGCCCGGCTACTTACTTTGTCACCCATAACGGTGAAGCGGCCGGATTCGAGCACGATTTGATGGTGGCGTTTGGCCAGTCGCAGAACTGGTCGCTCAAGTGGATCGAGAAATTGCGTCCCGACGCGCTGTTCGATCTGCTCGACACGCACCAGATCCACCTGGCGGCAGCCACCCTGCCCCAGACCGTCGTCAAGGATCGTCACCTGATTTCAGGCCCGGTGTTGTTCGAGACGCCGGTCTATATCGTGTATCGCGCTGCCGAGAAGGCGCCGCGCAGAATCGAGGATCTGTCCGGCAAGAAACTGGCGCTGATCATCGGCTCCGGCCATAGCCCGATGCTGCTGCGTCTCAAGCGCAAGCATCCGGCGCTTTCCTGGGCCGCGCTGGAAAACGTCTGGCCGGAGGAACTGCTGGTACAACTTCAGGCCGGCGCGTATGACGCGGTCGTCATCAGCGGGATGGACTTCGATCCCATGCGCAGCTTCTACCCCGGACTTGCGGTGGCGTTCAGCCTGCCCGACATGCAAAAAATCGTGTGGGCCTTGCCCAGTCAGAGTTCGCAGGCCCTGCGCAATGCGCTGGCGCGCTTTGTCGAGCAGGCGCGCAAGGACGGCACACTCAAACGCATTTACGAACGCTATTTCGGCCACGTCAAGCGCCTGGACAGCTCCGATGTCATAGGCATCATGCAGCGCCGTCCGCAGCGGTTGCCCGAACTGCGGCCGCATTTTCGCGAGGCGCAAACGCTGACGGGGATCGACTGGCGCTTGCTGGCCGCGATCGGCTACCAGGAATCGCAATGGAACGCATTGGCCACTTCGCCAACCGGGGTGCGTGGCCTGATGATGCTGACCGGGGATACGGCTGACCGCATGGGGGTCACCAACCGCCTCGACGCCCGTCAGAGCATTCTGGGCGGCGCGCGCTATCTGGCAATCATGAAGGACGCCCTGCCTGCCCGCATCCCCGAGCCTGACCGCACCTGGCTGGCGCTGGCCGCGTATAACCAGGGACAAGGACACATGGAGGATGCGCGCCGCATTGCACAGGCGCGCGGCGGCAATCCGGACAGTTGGGCCGACGTGAAGGAGGCTCTGCCCCACCTGAGCCGGGGCACCTATGCGAAAGTGATGAAATACGGCTATGCGCACGGCAGCGAGGCGCTGATCTTTACCGAAAACATCCGCAATTACTACGACATCCTGCTGCGACTGGAGCCGGAGTACAACCCGTTGATCAACCTGGGAAGCAGTAACGAAGACCTCGGGATTCCGGGTTGATCTGCTGATGCAATCCGGGTGTACCTGCCGCGCCGGGCTGATTGATCAAAGCTGACTGATCAAGCCGCGGTCAGCCGCTCCACCCCGCCCATCCACGGCCGCAAGGCTTCCGGCACCGTCACGCTACCATCGACATTCTGGTAGTTTTCCAGAATCGCCACCAGCGTGCGTCCCACCGCCAGGCCCGACCCGTTCAGCGTGTGCAGCAGTTCAGGCTTGCCTTGGCCGACGCGGAAACGCGCCTGCATGCGGCGCGACTGGAAAGCCTCGAAATTCGAGCAGGACGAAATCTCGCGGTAGGTATTCTGCGCCGGCAGCCACACTTCCAGGTCGTAGGTCTTGGCTGCGGAAAACCCCATGTCGCCGCTGCACAGGGCCATCTTGCGATACGGCAGGCCGAGCTTCTGCAGAATCGTCTCGGCGTGCCCGGTCAGGGCTTCCAGCGCAGCGTAGGAATCCTCCGGCTTCACCATCTGCACCAACTCCACCTTGTCGAACTGATGCTGGCGGATCATGCCGCGCGTGTCGCGGCCGTAGGACCCCGCCTCCGAGCGGAAGCACGGCGTGTGGGCGACGAACTTGAGCGGCAGCGCTTCGGCCGGCACGATCTCGTCACGCAGCAGATTGGTCACCGGCACCTCGGCAGTGGGGATCAGATACAGCTTGTCGGCGTCCGTGTCAGCCTGCTTGGAATCGCGCGGCACATGGAACAGGTCTTCCTCGAACTTGGGCAACTGCCCGGTGCCGCGCATCGA
>JBFHXL010000104.1:0-6365 GCA_041599035.1 Thiobacillus sp.
ACGCGATATCGTGACCGAGGTGCTGACCCCGCCCGAGGCGGCGGTCCGTTTGCTGGGCGAAGCGCAAGCTGCCCCGGTGGCGCTGGTGTTCGGCAATGAAACCAGCGGCTTGTCGAATGAGGAACTGAGTCTGTGCCAGGGGCTGGTGAGCATTGCCGCCAACCCGGATTACAGTTCGCTCAATCTGGCGGCGGCGGTTCAGGTCTTGAGTTACGAGATCCGCCAGACCTGGCTGCAGCACCCCTCCTGGCCACAGCCCGAGATCAATGCGGCCAAATCGGACGACATCGAGCGCTTTTACGCGCACCTGGAAACGACGCTTACCGAACTTGAGTTTCTCAACCAGGGTTCGCCCGGAAAACTGATGCTGAAGCTGCGCTGGCTGTTCTCACGTACCCGCCTGGCGCAGGAAGAAGTGAATATCCTGCGCGGGATCTTGACTGCAGCGCAGGCCGCCAAAAGACTTGCCGGCCCGTTGCGAAATCGCCATCCGGAGTAGTTGACTATTTAACTCGGAAATAGCATCCTCAAGCGCATGAAACTGATCAGCCAACTCAAGGAAGACATTGCCGTCGTGTTCGACCGCGACCCTGCGGCACGCTCGACGTTTGAAGTCGTCACGACCTATCCCGGCTTTCACGCCATGGTGATTCACCGCCTGTCGCACGCCCTGTGGCGCATGGAATGGAAGTGGCTGGCGCGTTTTATCTCCCATATCGGCCGCTGGCTGACCGGAGTCGAAATCCATCCCGGCGCCACCATCGGCCGCCGCGTGTTTATCGACCATGGCATGGGCGTGGTGGTGGGCGAAACCGCCGAAATTGGCGACGATTGCACGCTCTATCACGGGGTGACCCTCGGCGGCACCTCGTGGAACAAGGGCAAGCGCCACCCCACCCTGATGCCCGGCGTGGTGGTGGGGGCGGGCGCCAAGATCCTGGGGCCGATCACCATCGGCGCCAACGCACGGGTCGGCTCCAATGCCGTGGTGGTCAAGGATGTGCCGGGTGATGCGACGGCAGTGGGCATTCCCGCGCGCATCCTCGACAGCAGCGCCGAAAAGCAGCGCAACCAGCAGGCCGAGAAGCTGGGGTTTTCGGCCTACGCCATATCGGCTGACATGAATGACCCGGTGGTGAAGGCCATTCATGGCCTGGTCGACCATTCGGCCCATATCGATCACCGGCTCGAGCTGATTCTGGCTCAGTTGCAGAAGCTGGGCGTGGAGCTGCCGGTTGATCAGGACCAACCGGATGATTTCGACCCGAATTATCTGAATAAAATAGTTGACTAAAGTGCTTGGTTAAGTAATAGTTGACTAAATTGATCGGGAATTTTATAGTTCGGACGAAACTTCAGGAGAACACGTCATGAGATTGACCACCAAAGGCCGCTTTGCAGTCACCGCCATGCTGGATCTGGCCCTGCGCGGCGGCAAAAGTCCGGTAACATTGGCGGGAATCAGCGAGCGTCAGGCCATTTCCCTGTCCTATCTGGAGCAGCTTTTCAGCCGTCTGCGCCGCCACGAACTGGTCGAAAGCGTACGCGGGCCGGGCGGAGGCTATTACCTGGCGCGGCCGCTTGCGGATCTCAGCGTGGCTGACATCATCCGTGCCGTGGACGAGCCGATCGATGCCACCCAGTGCGGGGGCAAGGAAAATTGTCATGACGAGCACCGTTGCCTGACACATGACTTGTGGATGGGGCTTAACGCCCACATCTACGACTATCTGGACAATGTGACGCTGGCCACGCTGGTGGCCAAACAGGATGAATGCAAGGAGAAGGTGCTTCAGGACCGCCGCACATCGAAGATGACGCTGGCTGCTTGAACCAATTAATTAGGGCAAAACGATGAAAACACTGTATTTCGATTATTCCGCCACCACCCCGGTCGACCCGCGCGTCGCCGCCAAAATGATTCCTTATCTGACCGAGGAATTCGGCAATCCGGCTTCGCGCTCGCATCCGTACGGCTGGACTGCCGACAAGGCGGTCGAGGAGGCCCGTGCCCAAGTGGCCTCGCTGGTCGGCGCCGACCCCAAGGAAATCGTGTTTACCTCGGGTGCAACCGAATCGAACAACCTCGCGATCAAGGGTGCCGGCCATTTCTACGCCGGCACCAAGGGCAAGCACATCATCACCGTGCGCACCGAGCACAAGGCCGTGCTCGATACCGTGCGCGAGATGGAGCGTCAGGGCTTCGAAGCAAGCTATCTGAACGTCAAGGAAAACGGCCTGCTTGACCTCGATGTGCTGCGCGCGGCGATCCGCCCCGACACCGTGCTGGTCTCGGTGATGGCGGTCAACAACGAAATCGGCGTGATTCAGGACATCGAAGCCATCGGCACGATCTGCCGTGAGAAGGGCGTGATTTTCCACGTCGACGCGGCACAGGCCACCGGCAAGATGCCGATCGATCTGAAAACGCTGCCGGTCGACCTGATGTCGTTTTCGGCCCACAAAACCTACGGCCCCAAGGGCATCGGCGCCTTGTACGTGCGTCGCAAGCCGCGCATTCGTCTGGAAGCTCAGATGCATGGCGGCGGTCACGAGCGCGGCATGCGTTCGGGCACCCTGGCCACGCACCAGATCGTCGGCATGGGCGAGGCCTTCCGCATCGCCCAGGAAGAAATGGCGACCGAAAACGAGCGTATCCGCATGTTGCGCGATCGTCTCTATGACGGGCTCAAGGATATCGAGGAAGTCCACCTCAACGGTGACATGGACCAGCGGGTGCCGCACAACCTCAATGTCAGCTTCAACTTCGTCGAAGGCGAATCGCTGATCATGGCGATCAAGGATCTGGCAGTATCAAGCGGATCGGCCTGCACCTCGGCCAGCCTGGAACCCTCCTACGTGCTGCGCGCCCTGGGCCGCAGCGACGAACTGGCGCACAGTTCGATCCGCTTCTCGATCGGTCGTTTCACGACCGAGGAAGAAGTCGACTACGCCATCAAGCTGTTGCATGAAAAGATCGGCAAGCTGCGCGAGCTTTCTCCGCTATGGGAAATGTTCAAGGAAGGCGTCGATTTGAATAGTGTGCAGTGGGCTGCGCATTGATTAATCAGTTGCAGCCGAGCGGCTGCAACGGAACCTGAAGTAAGGAGAACTCACATGTCTTACAGCGATAAAGTACTCGACCATTACGAAAACCCCCGCAACGTCGGTTCGTTCACCAAGGACGACGACGGTGTCGGCACCGGCATGGTGGGCGCGCCCGCCTGCGGTGACGTGATGAAGCTGCAGATCAAGGTCGGCGCCGACGGCCGCATTGAAGACGCCAAGTTCAAAACCTATGGCTGCGGCTCGGCGATCGCGTCAAGCTCGCTGGTGACCGAGTGGGTCAAGGGCAAGACGCTCGATCAGGCCATGGAAATCAAGAACACGGCCATCGCTGAAGAACTGGCGCTGCCGCCGGTGAAAATCCACTGCTCGATTCTGGCCGAGGATGCCATCAAGGCTGCGGTCAGCGACTACAAGCAAAAAAAAGGTCTGGAGTAAATCATGGCGGTGACACTTTCCGAACGCGCGGCGCAACACGTCACCAATTTCCTGGCCAAACGCGGCGGTGGTGTAGGCATTCGTCTTGGCGTGCGTACCACCGGCTGTTCCGGCATGGCATACAAGCTGGAGTTCGCCGATGCGGTGCCCGAGGGCGACGAAGTTTTCACCAGCCACGGGGTGACTGTGTTCGTTGACCCGAAAAGCCTGGTTTACATCGACGGCACCGAACTGGATTACGCGCGCGAAGGGCTCAACGAAGGCTTCAAGTTCAACAACCCGAACGTGAAGAACGAGTGTGGGTGCGGCGAGTCGTTCAACATTTGATTGACGGAATCGACTGGGTCTGCAACCTGTCACCGCGCACGGACAGGGAACCGCATAGCGGAAAGGCTCTGGATCCCATCTGCTGCTGACCATGGACTTTTCCCAAACCCATTTCGAACTGTTTGGCCTGCCGCAAACGTATGCGCTCGACCGCGACAAGCTCGATTCAGCCTATCGCGAATTGCAGACAGCGGTTCATCCGGACCGTTTCGCGGCCAAGCCCGAAGCCGAACAGCGGGTGGCGATGCAGTGGGCCACGCAGGCCAACGAGGCCTATCAGACCCTGAAGCATCCGGTGAACCGCGGCGTGTACCTGCTGCAGTTGCAGGGAGTAGATGCGCTCGATGCCAATAACACCCGAATGGCACCGGCGTTTTTGATGCAACAGATGGAATGGCGCGAGGCGATAGAAGACGCGCGCGCCGAGAAAAGCGTGACGGCACTGGACAGTCTGGCCGATGATTTGCGCTCGGCGCATCGCCGGATCGAAACGCAACTCGCCGGCCTGATCGATACGGCCCATGATTTTGCGGCGGCTTCCGATGCCGTGCGCCAGCTGCGATTCATGGACAAGTTGATCGCCGAAGTCGGCGACGTCTACGAAGAACTGGAAAACTAGAGATTTAGAGAATATGGCCCTACTGCAGATTGCCGAACCCGGAATGTCCACCGCGCCGCACCAGCATCGGCTGGCGGTGGGCATTGATCTGGGCACGACCAATTCGCTGGTGGCTACCGTGCGCTCCGGTATTGCGGTGGTGCTGGATGATGAAGCCGGGCATTCGCTGCTGCCTTCGGTGGTGCGCTACCAGGCCAACGGCGAAGTCGAGGTGGGCTATGCCGCCCAGGCTGCGCAAAATAGCGATCCCCACAACACTGTCGTGTCGGTCAAGCGTTTCATGGGGCGCGGCCTGGCCGATATTGATGACAGTTCCAGCCTGCCGTATCGCTTTGTCGATGCACCGGGCATGGTGCAGCTGAAAACGGCCGCCGGGGTGAAAAGCCCGGTTGAGATCTCGGCCGAAATTCTCAAGGTGTTGCGCCAGCGCGCCGAAGCCGCGCTGGGCGGCGAACTGGTCGGTGCAGTGATTACCGTGCCCGCCTATTTCGACGATGCCCAGCGCCAGGCCACCAAGGATGCCGCGCAACTGGCCGGGATCAACGTGCTGCGCCTGTTGAACGAACCGACGGCGGCTGCGATTGCCTATGGTCTCGATAATGCGTCCGAAGGCGTCTATGCCGTATACGACCTCGGCGGCGGCACCTTCGATATCTCGATTCTGAAACTGTCGAAGGGCGTGTTCGAGGTGCTGGCCACCAACGGCGACTCGGCTCTCGGCGGCGACGATTTCGATCAGCGCATTTTCTGCTGGATGATCGAGCAGGGCCGTTTTGCGCCACTCTCTGCGTGCGATGCGCGGCTGCTTCTTACCAAGGCGCGCGATGCCAAGGAAGCGCTGACCGAGCACACCGACATACGCGTCACGGCGGTGTTGTCGACCGGCGAGATGATGGACGCAACGCTGACCCAGGCGGATTTCAACAGGCTGACCGCCGGCCTGCTCAACAAGACCCTGGCCCCCACCCGCAAGGCGTTGCGCGACGCGGGCTTGAGCGCTGATGACATCAAGGGCGTGGTCATGGTGGGCGGATCGACGCGGATGCCGTGTGTGCGTCAGGCTGTGGCCGAATTTTTCAAACAGACGCCGCTGACCAACCTCAACCCGGACAAGGTCGTTGCGATCGGTGCAGCGACGCAGGCCGATGTGCTGGCAGGCAACCGCGCGGGCGACGACTGGCTTCTGCTCGACGTCATTCCGCTGTCACTGGGCCTGGAAACCATGGGCGGACTGACCGAGAAGGTCATACCGCGCAACACCACCATTCCCACCGCACGCGCCCAGGAGTTCACCACGTTCAAGGACGGCCAGACCGCGATGAGCGTGCATGTGCTGCAGGGCGAGCGTGAATTGGCAGAAGACTGCCGCTCGCTGGCCCGTTTCGAACTGCGCGGCATTCCGCCGATGGTCGCCGGTGCCGCGCGCATCCGTGTCACCTTCCAGGTCGATGCCGATGGCCTGCTTTCGGTGTCGGCACGCGAACAGAGCTCGGGTGTCGAGGCCAGCGTGCAGGTCAAGCCATCCTATGGCCTGGGCGACGATGAAATCACGCGCATGCTGAAAGATGCCTTCGCCTACGCCAAGGACGACATGTACGCGCGCGCACTCAACGAGCAGGTCGTCGATGCGCAGGGCCTGATCGCCGCTACCCGGGCCGCCATGCAGGAAGATGGGGCGCTGCTGGACGCATCCGAAACCGATGCGATCAATACGCAGATAGCCGCACTGGAAACCCTGTTGGCCGGCACCGACCATCAGGCGATCAAGCGCGGGATCGAAGCACTGAATGCCGCCAGCACCGAATTCGCCCAGCGCCGCATGGATCAGAATGTGCGCCGCGCGATGGCCGGGCAGAAGCTGGAAACCTTCGGTTGAGCGACCAGATGCCCACTTTAGCCGTTTTCATGCAAAATG
>JBFHXL010000105.1:0-6347 GCA_041599035.1 Thiobacillus sp.
GCTGGATCTGTTGCGCCATGGGGAGCCCGTTGGCGGACGCAGGTACCGCGGCCAGATCGACGACCCGCTGTCGGAGACAGGCTGGGCACAGATGGAAGCCGCAGTCGGTGAAGCCAGGCCGTGGCAGGCAATCGTTTCCTCGCCGCTGCAGCGCTGCAGGGCGTTTTCCGAAGCGCTGGCCGGGCGCCATGGCCTGCCGCTGACCGTGGACGTGCGCCTGATGGAAGTGGGGTTCGGCGAGTGGGAGGGCAAATCGGCCGCCGAGATCGAGAAGCATGCCCCCGGCACGCTGGCCCACTTCAAGTCCGACCCCCTGAATGCCCGTCCGGCTGGCGCCGAACCGCTCACCGATTTTCATGCGCGGGTGGCTGCGGCTTTGCAGGACCTGCTCGCACAGCATACCGGGCAGCACATTCTGCTGGTGGCTCACGCAGGCGTCATTCGCATGGCGCTGGCCTGGGCGCTGCACATTCCGCTCGCGCATGCTTATCGCATCGAGGTGGCAAACGCTGCACTGACCCGCCTGCGTTTCGATGACGGCCGCGCGAGCCTGGTCTTTCACGACGGCAGCCTGGCAGGCCGGTGATCCGTCTTCTCACGCTTTGCCTGTTCCTGCTGCCGGCCTTGCCCGCGCAGGCGGCAACGGTCCGCCTGCTGGACGATGCCGGACAGAGGCTCGAATTCACCCGGCCGCCGCAGCGCATCATTTCGCTGACCCCGCATCTCACCGAACTGTTGTTTGCCGTCGGCGCCGCCCAACAGATTGCTGGGGTGGACAGCGCCAGCGATTACCCGCAGGCAGCGCAAGCCCTGCCGCGGGTGGGGGATTTCAGCCGCATCAACTTCGAACGCATTCTGGCGCTGAAGCCGGACCTGGTCATTGTCTGGCTGGGCGGCAACCGTGCCGCCGACATTCATGCACTGAAAAAAATGGGCCTGCCCGTGTTGCAGACACAGGCCACCCGGCTCGACGATGTCGCGCGTCTGCTGCGTTTGCTTGGCCAGGCGAGCGGACATGCTTCTGCAGGAGAGGCGGCGGCGCGGGATTTCTCGCGGCAACTGGCCGCGTTGAAGGTGCCGCCGGCGCGGCACCCGCCGATCAAGGTGTTTTATCAGGTGTGGGATCACCCGCTGATGACGGTGGGCGGCACCCACTGGATCAGCGATGCGTTGACCGTGTGCGGGGCACGCAATGTCTTTGCCGATCTGCGTGGACTCTCCCCGGTGGTGTCACGCGAGGCCGTGTTGCAGCGCGCACCCGAACTCGTGCTAAGCGGCAGCGATGCACCTGATGCGCGGCGCCAGTGGCAGCAGTTTTCCGGTCTTCCTGCGGTCATGAATCATGCGTTCGTGCGCCTGGATGCCGACCTGCTGCATCGACCCACACCGCGTTTGATCGCCGGCGTGGCCGAACTGTGCGCGGCAGTGAGACCCTATATCCGCTGACGTGAGCCGCCCGCTTTGCGATTGGGGCAGTTCTCCCGGATGCAATTGGCGTAAATCTGCAGCGAATGATCGTGGATGGAAAAGCCGCGTTCCTTGGCAATGCGGTGCTGGCGCTTTTCGATTTCGCTGTCCAGGAACTCCTCGACCTTGCCGCATTGCAGGCAGACCAGATGATCGTGGTGGTCGCCCTGATTGAGTTCGAATACCGCCTTGTCGCTGTCGAAATGGTGGCGCATCAGCAGACCGGCCTGCTCGAACTGGGTGAGCACGCGGTAGACGGTGGCCAGCCCGACTTCCAGCCCCTCGTCTGACAGCAGCCGATAGACTTCTTCGGCCGTCATGTGACGCTTGTCGCTTTGCTCGAACAAATTGAGGATTTTCAGGCGCGGCAGCGTGGCCTTGAGACCGATGTTCTTGAGATCGGACGGATTGCTCAAAGGGGTCTCCAGATCGGGTACGTGAATACGTTATGATACGTTTTTTTCCCATTCCCCCAACCCTTACGGTTCCCTGGCTATGCGTCATTTCCTGATTTCCGCCCTGCTTTTGAGCTTGGTCGCCGGATGTTCCAGCGTCAACATCGGTCCCCATCGCATTGATGTGCAGCAGGGCAATGCGCTCGATCAGGAAAACGTTGCCCGACTGAAAACCGGCCTCAACCGTTCGCAAGTCCGTTTTCTTCTGGGAACACCGCTGCTGGTCGATCCGTTTCGCGGTGACCGCTGGGATTATGTGTACGTGAACTACAAGGCGGGAAAGCTGGCCGAGCAAAAGCGCATCACGCTGTTCTTCGATGGCGAAACGCTGGTCCGCATCGAAGGCGATCTCCCGGAAAGTGCACCGCCCGCCCCAGCGCCCGCGCCGGCCATACAGCCCGAATCGATATCCAAAACCACGCTCGCACCGGCCGCAGCGATGGCCCCGCCAGCGCCTGAGCCGCTTGCCCCGCATTCAGACGCCCCCCAGGCTGCCTCGCCGAATAGCCTTGCCGCTTCGGTTGTTTCGTCTCCCGAACTGGCCGCCACCTCACAGGCTGCCGGAGCGACGCCGACGCCGACACCGACACCAGCGGTTCCAGAGCCTGTTGCGGCTTCAGTCGGTGCAGCGTCGGCCGTTGCAGCAACGGCGCCGTCTTCGCCGGCCGATGTGGCACCCTTGACCGAAACCAGCATCGTCGCGCCTTTACCCAGTCCGAAGAATGCGCCGGTTTATGTTGATCCGCGGCCATCTGCCGAGTTGAGCCTGCAGCCGGTAACCGATGTGGAGGCGATCAAGCCGGACGTCATTCCGTCTTTTCCCGACCCGGCTCCGGCAAACGCCACGAACGATGCTCCGGTGCTGACCGCCCTGAACGTCTGGGCGAATGCCTGGTCACGTCGTGACGAAGATGCGTATATCGCGGCTTACGATACCGGATTCATGCCACAGGGCGGGGGAAGTCGCGAGGAATGGGAAAAGCGCCGGCGTCTGTTGCTCAACGTGGCGAAGAATATTGAACTCAAGATCAGCGGGCCTGCGGTCGACTGGGCCGGGGATGGCAGCGTCACGGTCAGTTTCAACCAGTTCTATCGCTCCGATACCTACCGCGATGCGGTCACCAAGCAGTTGCGCATGGTCGAGCGTGACGGCCGCTGGCTGATCGTCGAGGAAAAAGTGCTGTCGACCCTGCGCGGTGCCAGGCCATGACGGTGCGGACTGCCATTGCCGGCGTATCCGGCCGCATGGGACGTGCGCTTCTCGAAGCGGTGGCGGCCGATAACGGCTGCACGCTGTGCGCCGCGCTTGATCGTCCGGGCAGCCCGCTGCTGGGGCAGGATGCCGGTGCAGCCTGGGGGGCGGCCAGCGGGGTGCGCGTAAGCGATCAGCCGGGCGCCGCCTTGCGGGATGCCCAGGCCTTGATCGATTTCACCCGCCCTGAGGCCAGTTTTGGCTACCTTGATGCCTGCGTGGCTGCCGGCGTGCCGCTGGTCATCGGCACCACCGGCTTCGATGACGCCGGCAAGGCGCGTATCGCGGCCGCGGCACAGCAGATTCCCATCGTGTTCGCACCCAACATGAGCGTGGGCGTGAATCTGCTGATGAAAATGGCCGAACTCGCCGCCGGGGTGCTTGCCGACGGCTACGACATCGAGATCATCGAGGCGCACCATCGGCACAAGGTCGATGCCCCTTCCGGTACAGCACTGGGCCTGGGCCAGGCAGTCGCGCGCGCGATCAACCGTGATCTTGCCCGCTGCGCCGTCTACGGGCGCGAGGGCGTCACCGGCGAGCGCGACCCCGCCACCATTGGGTTTTCCACGGTGCGCGGCGGCGATATCGTCGGCGACCATACGCTGCTGTTTGCCGGCATCGGCGAACGCGTCGAGCTTACCCACAAGGCCAGCAGCCGCGCCACCTTCGCACAGGGCGCGTTGCGTGCCGCCAAGTGGCTGCAGGGCCGGGCGCCGGGTCTGTATGACATGCGCGATGTATTGAATCTGAATTAACTGCTTGAAAACAGGAGCACAGCATGAATCCCGTCAAAGTCTACAGTACCGGCACCTGCCCCATCTGCGTCAAAGCCAAAGCCTTCCTCGACAAGCGCGGGATTGCCTACGATGAAGTCCGCATCGACCTCGACCGTGAGGCGATGAAGGAATTTGCCGTCGTCACCAACGGTGCACGCACCGTTCCACAGATCCTCGTCGAGGGCGCCTGCATCGGAGGTTTCACCGAACTGACCGAACTCGACATGGACGGCGGACTGGATCATCTCCAGCCCTGATAACGGTCCAGCGACGCATGATCAGCCATTGAAGCCGGCCTCCGGATCGGCTACAATTGCGAAACTCAAGTTCAGGCGGGTTCGCGCAAGCGGCTCGCCTGAATTTTGTCACCTGCACCACGCTCATTAGTCTTGCGGAGTCCTCCTTGTCACGTGCCCAGCCCGCCATCCTCGTTTTAGCTGACGGTTCGGTCTTTCGCGGCCTCTCCATCGGCGCCGACGGCATCACCACCGGTGAAGTGGTGTTCAACACCGCGATGAGCGGTTACCAGGAAATTCTCACTGATCCCTCGTATTCGCGCCAGATCGTGACGCTGACGTATCCGCATATCGGAAATACCGGCATCAACCCGGAAGACGTCGAGGCGGACCGCGTGCACGCCGCCGGTTTGGTGGTGCGCGATGTGCCGCGCCTGTATTCCAATTTTCGCGCCGGGATGTCGCTGTCGGAGTATCTGAAAAACCAGAATATCGTGGCGATTGCCGACATTGATACGCGCCGGCTGACACGGATTTTGCGGGAGAAGGGCGCGCAAGGCGGCTGCATCATGGCGGGGACGCTGGATGAGGCCAAGGCACTCGAGGCCGCACGTGCCTTCCCGGGGCTGGCCGGCATGGATCTGGCCAAGGTGGTGAGCGCGTCCGACGCCTACGAGTGGAGCGAAACCGAATGGAAGCTCGGACGCGGCTATGGCCAGCAGGCCGAGCCGCGTTTTCATGTCGTGGCGTTCGATTACGGCGTCAAGCGCAACATTCTGCGCATGCTGGCCGAGCGCGGCTGCCGCCTCACCGTGCTGCCCGCCACGTCCTCGTCAGCCGATGCGCTGGCCCTGAAGCCGGACGGCATCTTTCTTTCCAACGGTCCGGGCGATCCCGAACCGTGCACTTACGCCATCCAGGCAATTACCGAACTGCTTGCCGCAGGCGTGCCCACCTTCGGCATCTGTCTGGGGCATCAGCTGCTCGCGCTGGCGTCGGGCGCCAGAACCGTAAAAATGAAGTTTGGCCACCATGGCGCCAACCATCCGGTCAAGGATCTCGACAGCGGACGGGTAGCGATTACCAGCCAGAACCACGGTTTTGCGGTGGACGCGGCGACCCTGCCGGCCAACCTGCGCAGCACCCATGTCTCACTGTTCGATGGCTCGCTGCAGGGAATTGCGCGCACCGATGCCCCCGCATTCAGTTTTCAGGGGCATCCTGAAGCCAGTCCCGGCCCGCACGACGTGAGCTATTTGTTCGACCGATTTATCCAGTTGATGGCCGACCATGCCCAAGCGCACTGACTTAAAAAGCATCCTCATCATCGGCGCCGGCCCCATCGTGATCGGGCAGGCGTGCGAATTCGACTATTCCGGCGCACAGGCCTGCAAGGCGCTGCGCGAGGAGGGCTACAAGGTCATCCTCGTCAACAGCAACCCGGCGACGATCATGACCGATCCGGACATGGCCGACGTCACCTATATCGAGCCGATTTCCTGGCAGGTGGTCGAAAAGATCATCGAGAAGGAACGTCCCGACGCGCTGTTGCCGACCATGGGCGGGCAGACCGCGCTCAATTGCGCGCTCGATCTGGCCAAACACGGCGTGCTGGAAAAATTCGGCGTCGAGATGATCGGCGCATCGAAGGAGGCCATCGACAAGGCCGAGGACCGCGAAAAATTCAAGGCCGCGATGACCAAGCTGGGTCTCGGATCTGCGCGCTCGGCGATTGCGCACAGCATGGAGGAGGCGCTGCAGGTTCAGGCCGCACTGGGCTTTCCGGCCATCATCCGGCCGTCTTTCACCATGGGTGGCTCGGGTGGCGGCATTGCCTATAACCGCGATGAGTTCGTCGCCATCTGCGAGCGCGGACTTGAAGCCTCGCCTACGCATGAACTCCTGATCGAGGAGTCGCTGCTCGGCTGGAAAGAATACGAAATGGAGGTGGTGCGCGACCGCAAGGACAATTGCATCATCATCTGCTCGATCGAAAACTTCGACCCGATGGGCGTGCACACCGGGGACTCCATCACCGTGGCGCCGGCACAGACGCTGACCGACAAGGAATACCAGCGTATGCGCGACGCCTCGCTGGCGGTACTCAGACGCATCGGCGTCGAGACCGGGGGCTCCAACGTGCAGTTTGCAATCAGCC
>JBFHXL010000106.1:0-6300 GCA_041599035.1 Thiobacillus sp.
ATTCGTAACGGCAATCATCAAGCCGTTCAAGCTGGATGAAGTACGCGAGGCGTTGTCCGCCATCGGCGTTACCGGTTTGACGGTTACGGAAGTTAAAGGGTTCGGGCGGCAGAAAGGCCATACCGAGTTGTATCGCGGCGCAGAATATGTGGTTGATTTTCTGCCCAAGGTCAAAATCGAAGTGGCGATCAAAGCCGAGTTGCTGGAGCGCGTGATCGAAGCGATCGAAAAAGCGGCTAACACCGGCAAGATCGGTGACGGCAAGATTTTTGTCTCCAGCCTGGAGCAGGTCGTGCGTATCCGCACGGGTGAATCCGGTCCCGACGCCCTATAAGGAGCAAGACGATGAAAAAGCTACTCACTTCGTTGGGCTTGATGTGTGTTCTGCTGGCACCTGGCATGACGCTGGCGCAGGATGCATCGGCTCCGATGGACACAATTGCTGCGGTCGAAACCATGGCGGTAGATGAAGCCGCTCCGGTTGCGGTTGAAACTGCCGCGACCGAAGCCGAACCTGCTGCGGAAGCCGCCGCACCGGTGCCGGACAAGGGTGACACCACCTGGATGATGGTGTCCACGCTGCTGGTGATCCTGATGATCGTTCCGGGCGTGGCGCTGTTCTACGGTGGCCTGGTGCGCGCCAAGAACATGCTGTCGGTACTGACCCAGGTCCTGGCGATCTTCTGCCTGATCTCGGTGCTGTGGGCGGTCTATGGCTACTCGCTGGCCTTTGGCGATGGCGGCGGCATGAACTGGGCGATCGGCGATCTGTCCAAGATGTTCCTGCTGGGTATCACCGCTGACAGTACCGCTGCGACCTTCACCGATGGCGTGGTGATTCCCGAGCTGATCTTCGTCGCCTTCCAGTTGACCTTTGCTGCCATCACCGTGGCGCTGATCGTGGGCGGCCTGGCCGAGCGGGTGAAGTTCTCCGCGCTGATGGTCTTCGGCGCGCTGTGGTTCACCTTCTCCTACCTGCCGATCACGCACATGGTGTGGGCAACCGGCGGCTACCTGTTTGAAGCCGGCGACCTCGACTTCGCGGGCGGCACCGTGGTGCACATCAATGCCGGCATCGCCGCACTGGTCGGCGCCATCGTGCTGGGCAAGCGCATCGGTTACGGCCGCGACGCCATGCCGCCGCACAGCCTGCCGATGACCATGATCGGTGCGTCGCTGCTGTGGGTGGGCTGGTTCGGCTTCAACGCCGGTTCCAACCTCGAGGCCACTGGCGGCGCGGCGCTTGCCTTCATCAACACGATCCTGGCAACCGCAGCCGCAGGCATGTCCTGGATGCTGGCCGAGTGGATGTTGCGCGGCAAGCCGTCCATGCTGGGGGTGGCGTCGGGCGTGGTGACGGGCCTGGTTGCCGTCACCCCGGCAGCCGGCCTGGTCGGCCCGATGGGCGCGATCGTTCTCGGCGGCATTGCCGGCGTGATCTGCCTGTGGGGCGTGTCCGGCCTGAAAAAGGCACTGGGCTACGACGACTCGCTCGACGTCTTCGGCATCCACGGCATCGGCGGCATCGTCGGCGCCATCGGTACCGGCATCTTCGTTTCGCCTGCCCTGGGCGGCGTCGGGGTGGATGACTACTCGATGGCAGGCCAAGTGGTGACGCAGGCTACCGGCGTGCTCATCACCATCGTCTGGTCGGGCGTGGTCAGCCTGGTGCTGTTCAAGCTGATCGACATGACCATGGGTCTGCGCGTGTCCGAAGAACAGGAACGCGAAGGTCTGGATACCGCAAGCCACGGCGAGCGGGCCTACAACCTCTAGGATTGGTCCTTTCTCCGAAGAAAGCTGGGGCGCTCTGCAGGGCGCCCCTTTTTTATGGTGGACGGCGTAGCGAAAGCGGTCAGTCCTGCTTCAGCGATGCCTCAAATTCATCCACGGGCACCGGCTTGCCGTACAGATACCCCTGAAAGACATGGCAGCCATGTTTGTCCAGAAAGTCCCGCTGCGCCTCGGTTTCCACCCCTTCGGCAATCACGTTCAGCCCCAGCGCCCCGGTCATCGCAATGATGGCCTGCACGATGGCGGCATCGTTAGGGTCGTGGGTGATGTCGGACACGAAGGAGCGGTCGATCTTGATCTGATCCAGCGGCAGGCGCTTCAGGTATTGCAGCGAGGAGTAGCCGGTGCCGAAGTCGTCCATCGAGAAGTTGACGCCGAAAAGCCTGATTTCACGCATTCTGGCGATGGCGTCCTCGATGTTTTCCAGCACGGTGCTCTCGGTCAGTTCCAGTTTGAGCTGTGAAGGCTTCGCGCCGCTTTGCTGCAGCACCTGCTGCACCTGCACGATAAATTCGGCCTGATGGAATTGCCTGGCGCTGACGTTCACCGCCAGCGTCAGGTCGCGGGTCGACGCATCGCGCTGCCAGGCCCTGAGCTGGGCGCAGGCCGTCTGCAGGACCCACAGGCCGATCGGCACGATCAGCCCGGTTTCCTCGGCCAGCGCCACGAACTGATTGGGCAACACCGTGCCGCGCTCCGGATGCTCCCAGCGCAGCAGGGCTTCCGCACCGGTCGCCTTGCCGCGACTGTCCACCTGCACCTGGTAGTAAAGACGGAACTGCTGCCGGGCAAGCGCCTGGCGCAGATCCGATTCGAGGGCGGCGCGTTTCTCCAGTACCGCCTGCATCTGCGGATCGAAAAAGCGGATGGTATTTCGTCCCGCCTTCTTGGCCTGGTACATGGCGATATCGGACTGCCTGAGCAGATCCTCCACGTCGTCCAGATGGTCGAGAAACAGGCAGATGCCGATGCTGGGCGTGGTGCGGAACACATGATTTTTCAGCGTGTAAGGCTGGTCGAGCAGGCTGCGGATCTTTTCCGCGACCAGTTCGGCCTGGGTGGCCGCAGCATCCGGCTTGGGATTCAGTTCTTTCAGCACCACCACGAATTCGTCGCCGCCCAGGCGCGCCACGCTGTCGCCCTCGCGCACACAGGTTTGCAGCCGGTGAGCCACCTCGATCAGCAGCAGGTCACCCAGGGCATGGCCTTGCGTGTCGTTGATGGTTTTGAAGTGGTCCAGGTCCAGAAACAGCACGGCCCCATAGCATCCGCTGCGCGTGCTGGCCGCCGTTGCCTGCTGCAAACGGTCGAGCAGCAGGCGGCGATTGGGTAGATGGGTGAGCGGATCGTAGAAGGCCAGGCGGTGAATTTCCTTTTCGGCCCACTTGCGCTCGGTGATGTCGCGGACGACGCCCAAAAATACTTTCTCGCCCTGCAGTTCGATGATGCGGGCATTGATTTCCACCGGCATGACGGAGCCATCCTTGCGGTAATGCGCCGCTTCAAATACCGCCATGCCATGCTGGGTGACCTGTTCGATGCGTGCAGGGATCTTGGCGGCGAACTCGGGCGTGTCCAGTTCGGAGAGATTCAGCGCCAGCATCTCTTCCTTGGAATACCCCAGGCGCTCATGCGCGGTCCGGTTGACATCGATGAAGTTGCCCTGCATGTCGAGAACGAACATGCCGTCATTGGTCGAATCGAACACATCGTTAAGATGTTTGCGGCTCGCCTCGAGTTGCCTCTGCTGCTGTTTGCGCTCGGTGATGTCCCGGTCGATGCCGCGAAAGCCGCAGAGCGTGCCGGCGCCATCGAAAACAGGCACGCCGCTGGTTTCCAGGATGACCAGATGGCCATCCTTGTGCAGGTTGCTGTTCTCGAATCCCGAAAAGGGTTTTTTGTCGCGAACCACTTTCTCGAAAAATCGGCCTGCATGCGCCTGTTCTTCGGCGGGCATCAGGTCCATGGGGGTTTTGCCGATCACCTCGTGCGGTTCGTAACCAAGCAGGTCCTTGATCTTCGGGCTGGAATACGTGTAGGTGCCGCGTGCATCCACTTCCCAGATCCAGTCGCTGGATGATTCGACCAGGGACTGAAATTTTTCCTTGGCTTCCTGCAGGGCGTCCTCGGTCTGCTTGCGCTCGGTAAAGTCGAGGTTGGTGGACCGCACGCCCAGAATCGTGCCCTGCGTGTCGCATACCGCGCTGCACAGGTGCTCGATCCAGCGCAGTTCGCCGCTGCGTGTCCGAATGCGGATCACTCGTTTTTGCGGTGTGCCATGCTGGGTGATCTGCTGCATGAGCCGGTCCCATTCCGGCCGGTCTTCGGCGCAGACCAGGCTGTCCATGAAATTTGGTTGGGCGTAGAAGTCCTCTGCCAGATAGCCCGTCACCTGTTCGCAGGACGGGGAAACGTACTCGTAGTGTCCGTCGCTGCGGCACACATAAATGAATTCCTGCGCCAGGTCTGCCACCGCGCGAAACATGCGCTGACCGTCCATCACCTCACGGCGCAGCGCAACGAGTGTGGCGATCAGCAAGCCGATCGTGGTCCCGAGCACCGCCGGAATGATGTAGTGGCGCGTGCTCAGGTGCACCTCCAGCAGCGACATCTGCGTCGTTGCAAACGGCAACACCAGCCCGATCCCCAGGAGGGTGAAACGCAGGTAGGTGCCTCGGTGCTTGGCGACAAATCTGATGATGCTCAAGGCTGTTCTCCGTAATTTTTTTATTTCATCCGAATTATCGGCCGAATCCAAAGCCACGCCCAATAGGTCAGGTTCCTGTAAAGGTAGTCTTTTTTATCCACAGAACCAGGCGAGCCAGCGGGCCACGCAATGGCTCCCGCTTTTTAATTGTGCGGCTTTTCGGTAGGCTTCGCGCTAATTCTGCGAAAAACGACCCCATGCACTTTACCCCTGACACCTTTCGCGCCTGGCCGACCAAGCGCATTACCCTGCTCGGCATGTCCGGCGTCGGCAAGACGCATCTCTCGACCCTGCTGCGCGGTCACGACTGGTTTCACTTTTCCGGTGACTACCGCATCGGCACGCGTTATCTGGATGAACCGATCCTCGATCTGATCAAGCAGCAGGCGATGAGCGTGCCGTTTCTGCGTGAACTGCTGCGCAACGACTGGATCGACATCAAGAACAACATCAAGATCCACGACCTCGGCCCGGTGCTGACCTTCGTTGGCAAGCTGGGCGGGCCGGAGTGGGGCGGACTGTCGCTGGACGAATTTTCGCGCCGCCAGGCGGCCTATCGCGACGGCGAAATCGCCGCCATGCGCGACGTGCCGGGCTTCATCCGCAAGGGGCAGGAGATCTACGGCTACCCGCATTTCGTCAACGACGTCGGCGGCAGCCTGTGCGAGCTGGACGAGCCCGGCGTGGTGGAACTGCTGGCCGAGCACACGCTGATCCTTTATATCCAGACCACCTCGCGCGAGGAGGAGGACACGCTGATCAGGCGTGCGCAGTCCGACCCCAAGCCGCTTTACTTGCGTCCGGCCTTTCTCGCCGAGCAGTTGCCGATCTACCTCAAGGAAAAAGGCATCGAATACGTCGCGCAGATCGAGCCCAACGATTTTGCGCGCTGGGTGTTTCCGCGCCTGTTCCATTCGCGCATTCCGCGCTATGAGGCGATCGCGAAGCCGCACGGCTATACCGTCACCTCGCAGGAGGTGGCGCAGGTGCGCGACGAGCGCGATTTCCTGGCTTTGCTGGAAACCGCGATCGCCAGGAAAGGTGAGGCGTCAGGCGTGAGGCGTGAGGGGTAAGCCATGCCGCTGGTCGCGCATAACACGCTGCCCACCTTCGAGCGCCTGCGCCGCGACGGCATCACGGTGCTGTCGACCGAGCGCGCGGCCAACCAGGAAATCCGCGAGCTGCACGTCGGCCTGCTGAACATGATGCCGGACGCGGCGCTGGAAGCGACCGAGCGCCAGTTCTACCGGCTGGTCGGCGAATCCAACCCGATCGCGCAGTTCTACATGCACCCGTTCACGCTGCCGACGCTGCCGCGCGGCGAGAAAGCGCAGGCGCACATCGCGCAGTTCTACGAATCCTTCGACGCGATTCGGGAAGCCGGGCTGGATGCGCTCATTATCACCGGCGCCAATGTCAGCCACCCCAACCTCGCCGACGAGCCGTTCTGGGATCCCTTGATCGAGGTGATCGACTGGGCCTGGGACAACGTCACCTCGACCCTGTGCTCCTGCCTCGCCACCCATGCGGTGATGCAGTTTCGCTACGCGCAGACGCGGGTGAAACAGCCGCACAAGATCTGGGGCGTGTTCGAGCACCGGGTGACCGACCCGCGGCATCCGCTGGTGGCTGATGTCAACACGCGCTTCGATGTCCCACATTCGCGCTGGAACGATGTGTCGCCCGCGCAGTTCGAAGCGGCCGGGGTCAAGGTGCTGGTTGCAAGCGCCGAAGCGGGCGTGCATCTGGCGGTCAGCCACGATGGGCTGCGCACCGTGTTTTTCCAGGGCCATCCCGAA
>JBFHXL010000107.1:0-6296 GCA_041599035.1 Thiobacillus sp.
GATCAGCATGCGGCTGTGCTGGCGAATGTGCTGGATGCGTATCTCGTCTTCCGGCGTCGAAACGCTGCCTTCGACAAACGCCACATCGACGTCGGTATCCGGGTCGAGCGCGCCGGCTTCGGCGAAATGCACCAGTTCGACCCGCTCGGCGAGCGCGAGCAAATCCTCGCCGAGATTGAGAAAGGCCAGCTGACAGCCGTCACAGGAGCTGAATTTGTGGACCGCCACGCGGGGCTTGATGGGTTGCTTCATGGTCGCGGTCATCAGAATCCCCGATGCGCCAGCAGGGGGCTCGCCTCGTTCCAGCCGAACACGGGACCGTCGCGACAGACGAACGCACCACCAAACTGGCAATGCCCACAGCGCCCCACTGCACACTGCATGTTGCGCTCCATGCTCAGGAACAGGCGCGATGACGGCAATCCGCGCTGCAGCAGGCTGTCTGCCGCTGCCCGCATCATGCCTTCGGGGCCGCACATCATCGCTGTCGCACGTGCCGGATCGAAGCGCGCCAGGCTGAACAAGTCGGCCACGTGGCCGACATGCCAGGGCCACAGTGCCGCGCCGTGACTCGCCGCCACCAGCACCTGGGTATTGGGCATCTTGGCCCAGCGGTCGTACTGCTCGCGCCAGATCAGGTCTTCGGCGTGTTTCACGCCCTGGATGATGACCAGCTTGCCGTAACGCTCGCGCCTTTTCAGGATGTAATGAATGACCGACACCACCGGCGCGCAGCCGAGTCCGCCGGTCACCAGCACGATGTCATTGCCGCCCACCTCCTGCAGCGGCCAGCCGCGGCCGAACGGCCCGCGCAGCCCCACCTTGTCGCCGGGTTGCAACGCCGCCAGCCCCTGGGTGACGCGTCCGAGCGCCCGGATGGTATGGCCGATCCCGCTGCGGTCGCCCGGGTCGGACATGATGGAAATCGGCACTTCGCCCACGCCATAGAGATACAGCATGTTGAACTGACCGGGCGCGAAGCGATACGCTGCCTGCGCCGCCGCATCGTCGAGCTGCAGTTTCAGGGTGAAGATCGTCAGCGATTCCTGGGTGCGCGCCACCACCGTGGCGGCATGCGGCGGTCCGGCATCGATTGGAGGGTGGGTTTTCATGGCTGCGCCTCGGGAGCGGTCAATGCGGCGACTTCTGCGGTCAGGTCGATTCCCGCCGGGCACCAGGCGATACAACGGCCACAACCAACGCAGCCGCTGCGGCCAAACTGGTCGTGCCAGGTGGCCAGCTTGTGGGTCAGCCATTGCCGGTAGCGGCTGCGGATGTCGGGGCGCACATTGAAGCCATGCAGATGGCCGTGCGACTCGCCGAAACACGAATCCCAGATCCGCGCATGTTCGCTGCTGCCGCCGTCAAGTGCAGGGGTGTCGGTCTCGGCATGGCAGAAACAGGTGGGGCATACCGCGGTGCAGTTGCCGCACGCCAGGCAGCGCGTCGCCACCTCGTCCCAGCGCGGGTGTTCCAGCTGGCTCATCAGGGCCTCGCGCACATTACGGCTGGGCAGGCTGCGCGTCTGGCTGGCCGCAGCGGCCAGACCCTGCTGTCGAGCCGTCTCAATTTGTTGCGGGCTTGCGGGCGAAAGCTGCAGCGCGTCCAGAACCGCCTGCCCCTTCGCGCTGCCTGCCACGGCAACGAAGCCCGCTTCCAGTTCTGCCAGCGCAAGATCGTAGCCGGCGTTCGGGGTCGGGCCATCGCCGGTGGAGGCGCAAAAGCATGTGGCTGCCGGCACCGCACATTGCACCGCCACCAGGAACAGCTGTTCGCGCCGCTTGGCATAGTGCGGATCGGGCCGGGCATCGTGCAAGAAATGCGCATCCTGCAAGGCCAGCGCCGCCAGGTCGCAGGCGCGCACGCCGATGATGGCCTGCTTGACGGGTTCGGGATGTACGGCGACAAACTGCAGCACGCCCGATTCATCCCGTTCCGCGCGCCATAAGGATTCGGTGGGCGCGAAGGCCAGCGGCTTGATCGCCTGCGGCCCGTTGGCCCAGGCAAAGTGGCGATTGTGCGGATCCTGCGCCAGGCGGTAGCGCCCCGGCGCCTGCTCGGCCTGCAGGCCGCGCGGCAGCGCATCGGGCGAATGGAGTTCGCGCATGGCGATGGCGCCGTTTTCCAGCATCGGCCCCAGGCATTGATAACCGAGCGCCATCAGCCTGGACAGCAGCGCGCTCAGCTGCGCCAGGGGCAGGAATCCCGCTTGCTCAGGCTGGGTAAACATAGGCCGACTGCTGGTTGCGCATAGACGGAGTGTATGCAGAAAATTCCATGCCGGCCAGACTTTATCTGCATGGATGCAGGCGCGCCAACAACCCGGAAGGCGTGGCCGGGCAGTTCGCTATAATGCGTTTTTTTGGCTGTTATGGGAGATTGTGTCATGCAGCAACAACTCGATGTATTCGTCGCTTCTCTGACTTCTTTCTGGACCCAGCTTGCAGGCTTTGTGCCGCAGTTGCTGGCAGCCTTGCTGCTGCTGTTCGTCGGCTGGCTGATCGCCAATCTGGTGCGTACCGGCGTCATGAAACTGCTCGACGTGCTGCACTTCGACCGCCTGGCTGAGAAAACCGGAATCGAGGCCTTCCTCAAGCAGGGCAATCTGGATGTCTCACTGTCGCGCATTCTCGCCAAACTGGCGTACTGGATCGTCATTTTCGTCGTCGTCGTCACCGTCTCCAACAGCCTGGGCCTGCATATGGTGGCCGATCTGTTCAACCAGGTCGTGCTCTACATCCCCAACATCATCGTCGCCATTCTGGTGCTGGTGTTCGGCGTGCTGGTGGCGCGCTTCATCAACCGCATGGTGTTTGCCTACCTCAACAATATCGGCGTGCAGGGCGCGCTGACCATCAGCACGCTGGCGGAATATGGGGTCATTATCTTCGTGGTGTTCGTGGCGCTGGAACAACTGGCCATCGGCACCGCCCTGCTGACCGCAGCGTTCCAGATCGGCTTCGGCGCGATCGGCCTGGCGCTGGCGCTGGCATTCGGCCTCGGCGGCCGCGAATGGGCCGCCGGCGTGATCAAGAAACTGACCGAGAAATGACCTGGCGGGCGGCAATGGCCGCCTGCTGAATGAAAATTCAAATAAAAACGGCAGGTTGGGCCACCCGATGGCGGTCCGACCTGCCGTTTTTTTGCGTCATGACGTGGTCAGCGCATCCGGGGTTTGCGCGTGTGCTTGTCCGGTACGCCGCGCATTTGCCGGCGCGGGCTGGGCGCCATGCCGGCCCATTCCAGTACGCGCGCGACCAGATCGTCATCGAGTTCCATTTTCTGGCCGCGGCGCAGTTGCGGCGGCAGCGCAATCGGGCCAAAGCGGATGCGGGTGAGCCGCGACACGGTCAGCCCAAAATGCTCGAACAGCCGGCGCACTTCGCGTTTGCGACCTTCCTTGATCACCACGCGATACCAGCGGTTGGCGCCCTCGCCGCCTCCGGCAAAGCAGCTTTGCAGTTGCGCCGGGCCGTCATCGAGTTCCACGCCGGCGAGCAGTTGCGCAATCATGTCCTCGGACAATTCGCCCAGCACCCGCACCGCATATTCGCGCTCGACTTCAAAACGCGGGTGCATCAGGTTGTTGGCGAGTTCCCCCGAGGTGGTGAAGATCATCAGGCCGTCGGTGTTGTAGTCCAGGCGGCCGATCGCGATCCACTTGGCGCCGCGCAGCTTCGGCAGCGCCTCAAACACCGTGGGACGCCCCTTGGGGTCGTCGCGGCTGACGATTTCGCCTTCCGACTTGTGGTAAATCAGGATGCGGGTGCGCTTTTCATCGAAGCGCAGATATATCCGGCGGCCGCTGACCTTGACCACGTCGCGCGGCCCGACCTTGCTGCCGATGGTGGCGGTTTCACCGTTGACCTGCACCCGACCCTCGGCAATCCATTCCTCCATCTCGCGCCGCGAGCCGATTCCGGCCGACGCCAGTGCCTTTTGCAGGCGCTCGCTGGCCGCCTCGGGCGCGGTGGCCTGCTGCAGGCGGCTTGCGGCTCGCCCCATGGGTGCATTGGGCGAACGGCGGATGGGGGAAGCGGGACGGGCCATATTCAAAGAATCTCGGTAGCCATGTCATCAAGGACAGGCTGATCAGGTGCGATGCTGACGCGGACAATTTCGATCACCGCACCAAACGTCTGGGCGTCGCCATTGTCCGCCAATTCCGCGCGCAGTTCAGGAATTAATGCCGTTTCATCCGGGGTGACGAGTTGTCCCAGTTCTTCCAGCGGCGGCAGTTCGGACAGGGTGACGAGGCCAAGGTCGCTGAGAAAATGCCCGGTGGTGCCGAACAGCGCCGGGCGCCCCGGTACGTCGCGGTGGCCGATGGCCTCGATCCAGCCGCGTTCTTCCAGCGTCTTGATGATGTTGGGGTTGACCGATACGCCGCGGATATCCTCGATGTCGCCGCGCGTGACAGGCTGGCGGTAGGCGATGATGGCGAGCGTTTCCAGTACCGCACGCGAATAGCGCGGCGGTTTTTCGTTCTTCAGCTGCGACAGCCAGGGCTGCATTTCGGGGCGCGTCTGAAAGCGCCAGCCGTCGGCCACCTGCACCAGTTCCACGCCCCGGCCGTGCCACTGGGCGCGCAATTCGTCGAGTGCGCGGCGCAGCACCTCGTTGGAAAACGCCTGTTCAAACATGCGTTTGAGATCGGCGAGCGTGAGCGGTTCGATGGCGGCCAGCAAGGCGGCCTCCAGCACGAGTTTCAGATCGTCCGGATTGTCATTCGGTTGTAAGTTCATGGAGCTTCACGTAAATGGGGGCAAACGGCTCGGCCTGGGTGACGTCGAGCAGGGTTTCCTTGGTCAGTTCCAGCACCGCCAGAAAGGTCACCACAAGTTCATGCACTGTCGAGGACTCCGGGAACAAGTCCTTGAATTCCATGAATTCTCCTGGTGTCAGCCGTTTCAGGATCCGGCTCATGTGCTCACGGATCGACAACTCCTGGCGGCCGATGCGGTGGTGGGTACGGTTCTTCGCCCGTGACAGGATCGCCAGCCACGCCGCCGCCAGTTCTTCCGGATGCAGGCTCGGCAAACGCCTGGCTGCCGCCGGCAAGAACACGCTGACGGTGTCGAAATCGCGCCCGGCCTGCGGCAGCTCGTTCAGATGCTGGCCGGCAAGCTTCATCTGCTCGTATTCCAGCAGGCGTCGCACCAGTTCGGCGCGCGGATCGTCACCTTCGCTGGCCTCCTCGGCCTGTTCGCGGCGCGGCAGCAGCATGCGTGATTTGATGTCGATCAGCATCGCCGCCATCAGCAGATATTCCGCCGCGAGTTCCAGCCGGGTGGCGCGTGCCGCCTCGACGTACGCCATGTATTGCCGGGTCAGCGCGGCCATCGGAATGTCCAGCACGTCGAGGTTCTGGCGGCGGATCAGATAGAGCAGCAGGTCGAGCGGGCCTTCGAACGCTTCGAGAAACACCTCGAGCGCATCCGGCGGGATATACAGATCCTGCGGCAGCTCGGTGAGCGGCTCACCATGCACCTTGATGACGGGTGTGGAGGGCGGGTCGAGAAGCTCGGGCGCGTTCATGCAGGCATTTTACCCGAGACCGCCCTCCTTTCCCCAATCAGGGAGGGCCGAACACCACCGCCGCCACATCCTGGTAGTGGCGGGCGAAATGTACCGTCATCCCGGCGCGGATGTGCTCCGGCAGCTTGTCGAAATCGCGCCGGTTGGCATCCGGCAGGATCAGCTCGTTGATGCCGATGCGCCGGGCGGCGATGACCTTTTCGCGAATGCCGCCCACCGGCAGCACCTGGCCGGTCAGCGTTAGTTCGCCGGTCATCGCCAGCGGCCGCTTGATCTTGATGTTGCGGGCCAGCGACAGCAGCGCGGTGGCCATGGTGACGCCGGCGCTGGGACCATCCTTGGGGGTGGCGCCTTCCGGCACGTGCAGGTGGACAAAGCTGGTGTCGAAGAACGTGGTGTCGGCGCCGTACAGCTTGAGATGCGAGGCGACATAGCTGTAGGCGATTTCGGCCGACTCCTTCATCACCTCGCCGAGCTTGCCGGTAAGCTTGAAGCCGCGATTGAGCGTGTGGATGCGCGAAGCTTCGACCGGCAAGGTCGCGCCGCCCATCGCGGTCCAGGCCAGACCGGTGACCACCCCGACGCCGCTCAAGGGTTTTTCACGGCTGAAAACGGGCTTGTCGAGGTAGGCTTCGATTTCCTTGACGCCAACCTTGATCGGCGTGGCCGCGCCGCCCAGAATCATGACCACGGCTTTCCTGGCCACCCGTCCCAGCTGTTTTTCCAGATTGCGCACGCCGGCTTCGCGCGCATAGCCC
>JBFHXL010000108.1:0-6221 GCA_041599035.1 Thiobacillus sp.
GGGCCAAATCAATCCGAGTCTGATCCGGACTACGCGAATGGCAATCAGCTGGTCGATATCCAGCAACTGCTGGCCGACCCGGTGGCGCTGCCGGGCGGCGGGACCACGACGCTGGGCGCGCTGGTGCATTCCGACACGCGCACCGGCTCGGGCGGGATCAAGCATTACAACCTCAAGCGCGCGATCACCATCGAATCCGATCTCGACAAAACCCGCATCGATACGGTGGCGGCCAACGCGCACATTGCCGAATTGTGGGAGGCGATGAAAGTACGCTATCCGAATACGCGCATCGACTTTACCGGCGAGCTCGACGACATCAACGAAAGCCTGGAGGCAATGAAGATGCTGTTCCTGCTGGGCGTCGGCCTGATCTATCTCATCCTCGCCGCCCAGTTCCGCTCGTACTGGCAACCGCTGCTGATCTTGCTGACCGTGCCGATGGCGTTTACCGGCGTGGTGTTCGGTCTCTTCATCACGCAGAACCCGCTCAGTCTCTACACGCTGTACGGGGTGATCGCCCTCACCGGCATCGCGGTCAATGCTTCCATCGTGTTGATCGACGCGGCCAATGCGCGCCTGCAATCCGGCATGCGTTTGATACACGCCACGCTCTATGCCGCGCGCCGGCGCGTGGTGCCCATCATCATCACCACGGCCACCACCATCGGCGGCCTGTTCTCGCTCGCAGTCGGCCTGGGCGGCAAGTCGCTAATATGGGGGCCGATGGCGGCCAGTCTGGTGTGGGGCCTGCTGGTCGCCAGCACCCTCACGCTGTTCACCATGCCGACGCTGTTCCGGCTGGCGATGCAGATTGGTCCCAGCTTGCGCAGCGGCATCGGACGCAAGCTGCGCCGTTCAACTGCCAACTGATCGGATGGCCGATAAACTGAATCCACGTAGCCTGCTGCTGGAATCGTTTCACGCGGCGGTCGCCGCAGCCGACCCGGCCCACATCCTGCCACCGCATTTGCCGCCTCCGCCACGTGGCCGCACACTGGTGGTAGGCGGCGGCAAGGCAGCGGCCAGCATGGTCGCCGCCGTCGAAGCGCATTGGCCGGCCGGAGCGCCCTTGTCCGGCCTGGTCGTCACCCGCTATCAGCACAGCCTGCCCACGCGCCGAATCGAGGTGGTCGAAGCCAGCCATCCGCTGCCCGACGGGCGGGGCGAAGCAGCAGCCCTGCGCATGCTGGACATGGCCGGCCAACTGGGACCGGACGATTTGTTGCTGGCGCTGATTTCGGGCGGCGGCTCCAGCCTGCTCGCCGCCCCGGTGGACGGCGTGACGCTGAAGGAATTGCGCCAGGTCACCAAGGCCCTGCTGCAGGCTGGCGCCACCATCCACGACATCAACACCGTGCGCAAACACCTGACGCGGCTATCGGGAGGACGACTGGCGCAGGCGGCACATGGCGTACGCGGCTTGGCGCTGATCATTTCCGATGTGGTCGGCGATGATCCCGCGACCATTGCCTCCGGCCCCTGCGCCCCCGACTCGACACGGTGTGCCGACGCACTTGAGCGCCTGCAGCGATTCGGCATCCCAGTCCCAGCCGGGATCAGATACCACCTGGATGCCTGTATGGCCAACCGCCTTGCCGATACCCCCAAGCCGGACGACCCCTGTTTTTCCCGCATCGAGAACCGGATCGTCGCTAACGCGCAAAATAGTCTGGCTGCTGCAGCCCGCTATTTCGAACAACAGGGCATACCCGCCATCGTCCTGTCAGACTGCATCAATGGCGACGCACAGGTCGTCGCACGGCAGCATGCCGCGCTGGTCAAGGCGATTGCAATGCAAGGACCTCTTGCCCTGATTTCGGGCGGCGAAACCACTGTCACACTGCGTCCGCAGCACGGTCGTGGCGGGCGCAACACCGAGTATTTGCTGGCTTTGGCTATGGCTATGGCACTGGATAACACCCGGGCCTGGGCAATTGCCTGTGACACGGACGGCATAGACGGCAGCGAAGACAATGCGGGCGCGCTGATGACCCCGGATACGCTTGTGCGAGCACGTGCACAGGGGTTGAGCGCGCCCGATCGGCTGGAAACGCATGACAGCCACGGATTCTTTGCCGCACTGGGCGATCTGGTGCTGACCGGTCCGACCAGAACCAACGTCAATGATTACCGGGTGCTGCTGATCGGGCTTGAGTAGCGTTTCGCGATTATCGAAACGACTTAATTCAGGCGCTGCACCTGAACCGGATCACCCACTTTCAAATCAAACACGGCAGCGGCACTCCCCCGGTTCACCGCCAGTTCCAGCAAGCCCACACTGTTGACGAGCCAGAAGCCTTCGCCCTTGTCGGCAAAACCATAGCTCTCACAATATTTGAACTGTTTCCCCGCTGCCGACACGCGTGCGTCCTTGCCGACCCCGCACACACCGGTCCAGGCGTTGCCATAATGGTCGACATACACCACCCGCGCCAGGTCGCCTGCATCGAACGCAACATTGAGCTTCGGGATTGCCGTTAATTTGTTCTCCGGAAATTCACCGCGCGCGATATCGGCTGCAATCAAGGCGAACAGGTCACGCCCATGGAACGTCGCCGAGAGCTCATCGGGTCGCCAGGTGATACGCCAGAATTTTGCATTGGCATGGCGTGCCGCCACCACGGACAGCAGGCCGTTGTCCGGACCGACAAACCAGTGGCCCCCCGCCTGCACCACCACGGCATCGCGCGGCGTGCCCACACCCGGGTCCACCACGGCCAGAAACACACTGCCCGGAGGAAACGTCGTCGTAAACGCCGCCAGCAGATGCGCACCTGCATGTGGATTGAAATCCGGGGCGTCGTGCAGCAAGTCCACCACCAGGTGGCCGGGTGCGTGTTGTGCGATGCGGGCCTTGACTTGCCCGACGTACGGATCACTCAAGCCGAAATCGGTAAACAGAACAATCACAGGCAATTTCTCTCCGGATGAAAATGCACTATGCCTGACCCCGGCAGACAAGCGCAAGCCAGCCCATTCTGCCTGGATGGTTCAGGACTGGTTCGGAAACTAGCGACAATTTACACGCACAAAAAAGCCGGGATAACCCGGCTTTTTTGCTTGCATCAGGAGTATTCGGTTCTTACTCGGCATCGACCGGTGCTGCATCGGTATCCGGGCGGTCGACCAGTTCGACCAGCGCCATCGGCGCATTGTCGCCATTGCGGAAGCCGTACTTCAGGATACGCAGGTAACCACCGGGACGGGTCTTGTAACGCGGGCCCAGTTCGCCGAACAGCTTGACCACGATCTCGCGATCGCGCAGGCGGTCGAATGCCAGACGGTGGTTGGCCACGCTTGGCTCTTTACCCAGAGTGATCAGCGGCTCGACGAAGCGGCGCAGTTCCTTGGCTTTCGGCAGCGTGGTCTTGATGACTTCATGCTTCAGCAGCGACACGCTCATGTTGCGGAACATGGCCAGGCGATGGCTGGTGGTGCGATTGAGTTTACGGTTCGATTGACGATGACGCATGGCAACTTCCTTTCAATTTATATTCTTGGGCCAGGTCGCCAGCCACGGCGACCCGCACTTTATTGTTTGATGTTGAACAAATAAATCAGGGGCGCTCAAGACCGACCGGCGGCCAGTTCTCCAGCTTCATCCCCAGCGACAGGCTCTTCGAAGCCAGCACGTCCTTGATTTCGTTAAGCGACTTGCGGCCCAGGTTGGGCGTGCGCAGCAATTCCGACTCGGAACGCTGAATCAGGTCGCCGATGAAATAGATGTTTTCGGCTTTCAGACAGTTGGCCGAACGCACGGTCAGTTCGAGGTCGTCGACCGGACGCAGCAGCATCGGATCCACCTGCGGCGAGCTCGGCGATTCGGATTCAGCCGGGGTGCCTTCGAGGTCGGCAAACACCGACAACTGATTCACCAGAATACGCGCAGCCGTACGCACCGCTTCTTCGGGCTCGACCACACCATTGGTTTCGATATCGATCACCAGACGGTCGAGGTCAGTGCGCTGCTCGACACGCGCGCTTTCGACAGCGTACGAAACGCGACGCACCGGACTGAACGATGCATCAACCAGAATGGAGCCTACGGTACGCGTTTCTTCCGAAACCTTGCGCGTCGTGGCCGGCTGATAGCCACGGCCACTCTCGACCTTGATTTCCATGTCGAGTTTGCCGCCCTTGGTCAGGTGCGCAATCACGTGATCGGGATTCAGGATTTCGATATCGTGACCGATTTCGATATCACCTGCCGTCACCACGCCTTCACCCGACTTGGAAACCTTTAACAGAGCTTCCGATTTGCCGTGCATTTTGAATGCAATGCCCTTGAGGTTGAGCAGAATGTCGACGACATCTTCCTGCACACCCTCAATCGTCGAATATTCATGAACGACGCCGCTGATGCTGACTTCGGTCGGCGCATAACCCACCATCGAAGACAGCAGAATACGACGCAGCGCATTCCCGAGCGTGTGGCCGTAGCCGCGCTCGAAAGGCTCCATGATGACCTTGGCGTGCAGCGGGGAGGCACGATCGACTTCCACAATACGTGGCTTTAGAAATTCCGTAGCGCTTTGCATAGAGTGCGATTCCTTAAGACCCAGTCAAGAAGACCCAGCCAGCTTATTTGGAGTACAGTTCGACGACCAGCGACTCGTTGATGGTCGACGGCAATTCCGAGCGTTGCGGGGCAGCCTTGTAGGTACCCTTCAGTGCCTTGGCATCCACCTCGATCCACTCGGGATAGCCGCGCGCAGCTGCCGCTTCGGCCGCAGCCTTGACACGCAGGTGCGCCTTGGCTTTTTCGGACACTTCGACCACATCTCCGGCGCGCACCTGATAGGACGGGATATTGACCCGACGTCCGTTCACCATGATGCCGTTGTGACGCAGAACCTGACGCGCTTCGGTGCGCGACGCACCAAAACCCATGCGATAGCAGACCGAATCCAGGCGCGATTCAAGAATCGACAACAGGTTTTCACCGGTCACGCCCTTGCGGCTGTCCGCTTTCTTGTAGGTCAGGCGGAACTGCCCCTCGAGCACGCCATAGATACGGCGGATCTTCTGCTTTTCACGCAGTTGCACGCCGTAACCAGACAGACGTGCACCGCTTTTCTGACCATGCTGGCCAGGCGCATAGGGACGACGTTCGATTGCACATTTGTCAGTGAAACACTTTTCGCCCTTCAGAAAGAGCTTCTCGCCTTCGCGGCGACACTGACGACACTTGGGATCAAGATTACGAGCCATGATTTACCCTTGAATTAGATACGACGCTTTTTGGAGGGACGGCAACCGTTGTGCGGAATCGGGGTGACATCCGAGATCGAAAGGATCTTGAACCCCAGCGCATTCAGTGCGCGCACCGTCGAATCACGGCCGGGACCCGGACCCTTGATCCGCACTTCCAGGTTCTTGACGCCGCATTCCTGCGCCATCTTGCCTGCATTCTCGGCGGCGACCTGTGCCGCAAACGGAGTGGACTTGCGCGAGCCCTTGAAGCCCGCACCCCCCGCAGTCGCCCAGGACAGGGCATTGCCCTGACGGTCCGTGATCGTCACGATCGTGTTATTGAACGAAGCATGAATGTGCGCAATTCCTTCAGCGACATTCTTCTTGACCTTTTTGCGCACGCGCGTAGCTGGTTTCGTTGCCATGGTTAACCTTTATTTCCTGATGGCCTTGCGCGGACCCTTACGAGTGCGCGCGTTTGTACGGGTACGTTGACCGCGCACCGGCAAGCCCTTGCGATGACGGAAGCCGCGGTAGCAGCCAAGATCCATCAAACGCTTGATGTTCATTGTAATTTCGCGGCGCAAGTCGCCCTCGACCGTGAACTGGGCCACACCTTCGCGCAGACGCTCCATTTCAGGCTCGGACAAATCCTTGATCTTGGAAGCCTGGGCGATACCCGCCGCTTCGCAAATCTTGCCGGACGTAGTCCTGCCGATACCGTAAATGGCGGTCAACGCTATAACCGCGTGTTGATGATTTGGGATATTAACCCCAGCAATACGAGCCATTCGCAAAGCTCCGGATGCAAAACAAAATATTATAACACGCCGACCCGATTATGGGGTCGGCCCGAATTCAAACTTAACCCTGGCGCTGCTTGTGACGCGGATCGGCGCAAATCACGCGCACCACACCCTTGCGGCGCACGACCTTGCATTTACGGCACATTTTCTTGACAGAAGCTTGTACTCTCATGGTTTTCTCCATTCGCTTGCCGGTAGCAGGCTACCGGAAAAAAATTA
>JBFHXL010000109.1:0-6185 GCA_041599035.1 Thiobacillus sp.
CCAGGAAACGCCGGTCATGGGTAATGAACAGCAGTGCACCCTTGAAGTCGTTAAGCAGGCCTTCCAGCCATTCGATGGCAGAGAAGTCGAGATGGTTGGTCGGCTCATCGAGCAGTAGCAACTCGGGATCGGTGACCAGCGCACGCGCCAGGGCAACGCGTTTTTTCAGGCCACCGGACAGGGTCTCAACCGCACGGTCCGCATCCAGCCCCAGCCGCTGCAGCGTTTCCTCCACGCGGCTGTTGAGCCGCCAGGCATCATGGATTTCCAGTTCGTGCGACAAGCGCTCCAGGTCTTCGAACGCATCCATGTCGCCTTCGGCCACCCGGTGCGCCGCAGCATGATAATCGGCCAGCAGGCGCTGCGCCTCGCCCACCCCTTCGGCCACCGCCTCGAATACCGTATGTCCTGCCTGAAACTGCGGCTCCTGCGGCACGTAGGCCAGCTTCAGCGCGGGCTTGCGCCAGACCTCGCCCGCGTCTGGCGGGTTGATGCCGGCGATGATCTTGAGCAGGCTGGACTTGCCGGTGCCATTGCGCCCGATCAGACCGATGCGCTCCCCGGCCTCGACCACCAGCGAGGCACCGTCGAGCAGCGGCCAGTGGCCATAGGCCAGTTCGAGTCGGTCAAAAGTAAGCAGGGGCATGGGTCAACGATTCACAATCACAGGGGCGGAATTATCCGCGATTGAGGGCCGCATGTACGGCCCGGGCAATATTTAATGCGTCGGGGGTGTCGCCATGCAGGCACAGCGTATCGGTGACGATCAACCGGCTGCCTCCGTCCAGGGTCGATATCGCCCGGCCCTGTGCGAGGGCAAGCGCCTGCTCGGCGGCCCGATCAGGGTCGGCCAGCACCGCCCCCGCTGTTTCACGTGAAACCAGCTGGCCGCTGGCCTGATAACGGCGGTCGGCAAAGGCCTCGTTCAGCACGGCCAGCCCGGCAGCACGGCCGGCCTCCACCAAAAGCGAGCCCGAAAGACCCACCAGCACCAGCGCCGGATCAAACGCCGCAACCGCACCGGCGATGGCCGCCGCCACGCTCATGTCCTGTGCCGCGACGTTATACAGCGCCCCATGCGGCTTCACGTGCTGCAATCGCAGCCCCAGCCGGACAGCCTGCTCCGCCAGCGCCTCGGTTTGCTCGGTCACCCAGGTGATGATATCCGCTTCGGTTGCCGCCATCGGACGACGGCCAAACTGGATGCGATCCGGATAACCCGGATGCGAACCCACCAGCACCCCGTGCTCGGCCGCCAGCCTCAGCGCCACTGTCATGCTGCCCGCATCGCCAGCGTGCCCGCCGCTGGCGATGGACACGCGTGACAGATAGGGCATTAATGCAGCATCGTCATAGCCCTCGCCAATATCGGCATTCAGTTCAATCATGCCAGTGCCTCGATTATCCATTCTGCCGGGGCCAGCGCCCGGGCTGCCTCATGCTCAATTGTTACAAATTGCACTGCCTCACCTGGCCTCAGTTGGGCCAGACGGGGCCAGTCGGCGGAGATCACCCCGGCAATCACCGGGTAGCCCCCGGTCACCGGACCATCCCAGCCCAGGATGATTGGTTGACCGTCAGGCGGAACCTGTATTGCGCCTGGCAACACGCCCTGCGACGGTAGTTCAATGCGCGAATGCGACACCACCGGGCCCACCAGACGCAACCCGCGGCGATCCGATGCCGGCCCCACCTGATATTCGTCACTGAAAAATGCAGCCAGACCTTTATCATCGAACTGGCTGGCCTGGGGTCCGGCTATCACCCGCAACGGTGCGTCTTTCGAATCGCTTGCCGGGTTCCTCGCCCGTTTCAGATGCACGTCATGGGTCGTCACACCGCCGTCCAGCACGTCGCCCGCCTTCAGCGGCCGCCCATGGTGACCACCGAATCCCGCCGGGGAAAACGTGCTGCGGCTATGCATGATCGATGGCACCGCCAACCCGCCCTGCACGGCCAGCCAGCAGCGACAGCCCGTTTCCGCTCGTTCCAGCGACAGCGTTTCGCCCTCCCCCAGCACCAGGGTTTCGTTCCATCCAACCGCCCCGCCACTGCCACGCACCGCTTTAAACGGCGCGCCCGTCAACGCCACCACCCCGCCTGCGGGAAACCGCAAGGTCGGCCCTGACAGCGTGATCTCCAGCCCTGCGGCCTCTGTGCCGTTGCCGACCAGACGGTTCGCTGCCGCCAGCGCCTTCGGGTCAGCCGCTCCACCGGCTGGCACGCCAAGCGCACCCAGCCCCGGTCGTCCCTGATCCATGACCAGATCGCACAGGCCGGCATGCAGCACTTCAATCACGGGGAACAAAGCGCACCCGGTCGCCCGGCATCATCAATGCCGGCGCCTTGCGCTGTGGATCAAACAAGACTGCCTCGGTCCGCCCGATAATCTGCCAGCCTCCCGGCCCGCTGGCCGGATATATTCCGGTATAGGTTCCGCCAATGGCGACGCTCCCGGCTGCCACCCGAATCCGCGGTGACGCACGGCGCGGCGCATGCATCGCACCCGGCAGGCCGCGCAAATAAGGAAACCCAGGCTGAAAGCCGAGGAAAGCAACGATGTACTCTGCTGCCGCATGCTTATGAATATAGTCCGACTCACCCATGCCCGCCCGCCGCGCCAGCTCCGGCAGGTCCGGGCCAAATGCGCCGCCATAAACAACGGGGATTTCATGCAACGTCCCCGATACGAACGGCGCGTCAGCCAACGGCTGGCTCAATGCCCACTGCAATTCGGCCGACGGCGCCACACCGCTTTTCAGTATCAGCAAGATGCTGCCATCTGCAGGGATAATGTCTTCTATTTCTCCGAATCTGCGGGAAACCAGCATCATGTAGCGCGCCAGCGTGGCGTCCGCCGTCACCACCCGCAGTCCGCGTTCACCCACCCAGCACCACGATGGAATGGCGCCCTGTTGACCGGCTTGTGGCTTTACCCTAGGGTGGAAGCCCTTTCTGGAGTTTTGCATGATGCGACAAATCGTGTGTGCAGTAATACTGGGTGCCACTAGTGTAATGGCAACGCCCGTGCTTGCCGCCATGAGCGCGGTCAACCCCGCCCTGACGCAAAATCTCGACACCCGCCCGAAAAAGGTGGTGCTGCTGCCGCCCCAGGTCTTCGTGTTCGAACTGTCGGCCGGCGGCGTCCCCACCCGCATGGCCGACTGGGAAGCCGCCGCACGCGACAATCTCTCGTCTGCCGCCACCCGGCTGGCACAGGATATCCACCTGTTCGAACTGGTGCCCGCCCCCCGGCCCGAGTCCCTCGATATCGACCAGCTCGACGCCCACATCGGCCTGTACGACCGTGTAGCGCAATCCATCTTTGTCTATGGCCGGGGCGAACAAAGCGCCTGGGCGCACAAGAAAAACGAATTCGACTACACCGTCGGCCCCGGCCTCGCCTTTCTGCGCGAGCAAACGGGCGCCGATGCTGCACTGATCGTGCTCGGGGCTGACTACATTTCCTCCGGTGGCCGCAAGGCCGCCTTTTTTGCCGGTCTGGCACTGGGCATCATCATGCCACTGGGCCAGTCGTTCATGACCGCAGGCCTGGTCGACCTCAAAACCGGCGACGTGCAATGGATGAGCTTTGACTCCAGCAGCAGCATGGATTCGCGCAACCCAAGCGATGTCGATGGCCTGATGCGCGCGCTCTACCAAACCTACCCGGGGCCGCGATGAAGCGTCTGCCGATCGTGACACTGGCCTGTGCACTGGCGATGCCGGTTCACGCCGATGACGTGCTGCCGTGGACCAGCCACGCCGAAACACGCGAATTGGCCAGCGGCGAAAAAAGCCTGTGGCAGGAGGCCGACGATTTCGACCGCTCGCTGCAACGCGCCGGCAAAATCAACGCGGACCCGGCGCTCACGGCCTATCTGCAGGGCATCATGGACCGGCTCTACCCCGAATTCAAGGGCCGTTTCAACGTCCGCCTGCTGAACGCCCAGCACATCAACGCGTTTGCCCTGCCCAATGGCAGCGTGTACGTGAATGCCGGACTGGTCGCCCGGTTCGAGAACGAAGCCCAGCTGGCGACCGTGCTGGCACATGAGGGCGCGCACTTCACCCACCGCCACTCCCTGCAGCAGGCCGAGCGGCTCCGCAACGCTGCCGCGTTCGCGCTGGTCGTGAACATGCTCGGCGTGCCGCTGGTGGGCGATATGGTCGCCCTGTCGTCGATGTTTGGCTTTTCGCGCGAGCACGAACGCGAAGCCGACGAAATCGGCTACCAGCGCCTGATCACCGCCGGCTATGCCCCGCGTGAAAGTATTCGCACGTTTGAGCACCTGCAGGCCGAGATCAAGGCCGCCGACATCAAGGAGCCATTCTTTTTCGCCAGCCACCCCAAGCTGCAGGAACGCATCGACAACTTCACCGAACTGGTGAAGGACACGAACAGCGGCGAGATCGCCCGCGAGCGCTTCATCGAAACCACTACCCAGCTGCGGCTGGCCTCGCTGGCCGCTGATCTGGCGGCCTACCGCTACAAGCAGATCATCCTGGTGCTGTCCAAACCTGAAATCCGGCGGGAATACCCGCCCGAAGCCTCGTATTACCTGGGCGAGGCCCACCGCCTGCGTAACGAGGAAGGCGACCTGGCCACGGCCGAACGCGAATTCAACAGCGTCATCGAGACGACCCCCGGGTTTGCACCCGCCCATCGCGCACTCGGCCTGCTGGCTTACAAGCGTGGCGACAAGACACGCGCCCGCATCCTGCTTAACCGCTATCTGAAACTGGCGCCCACCGCAGAAGACCGGGGTCACGTCGAGTTTTATCTTGCCACCCTCGATCAATCCGCCCCCACCGAGGCCTCCCAAGAGGATGCGCCATGACAACACCCGCCCACATGACCCTGCTGTACCGCCGCCTGGCCATCGGCCTGCTGCTCGCCAGCCTGACCGCCTGCGCGCCCTGGACGCGCGTTGACCCCGGCAGCCGCAACGAATCCAGGCACAACGATTACACTCTGGACCTGCCGCTCGGCTGGGTCAAACGCACCGCCGACACCAACGACCTGTTCGTCACCCGTGATGGTCCCGCGCTGAATTACATCGTCGTCAACCGCCAGCCGCACGACCGCAAATTGCCGCGCACCAAGCGCGAAACCCGTGCCGACATGCTGCCGCACGAAGTGGCCGAACTCGCCATCGCCGAATGGAAAAGCAGCGAAGCCACCGCCAATCTTCAGGTGCTGTCCAATGTCCCGATGATGCTCGGCGGCAAACCGGCAGTGCGCGTGCACATCCGCTACAAGAATGACCGCGGGCTGCCGATCGAGCGCGTGATGGTTGCCCTGGTCGACGCCAGGGGCCGCCTGTCGATTCAGTATGAAGCGCCTGCCATCGTTTATTTTCAGCGCGGCCTCGCCGACTTCGATGCTCTGGTCGCCAGCGTGCGATTTGTGCCGGGATCAAAAACAGCAGGCAACTGAGCCCGGCCGCTCCATGACACGATAGCCAGACGAAAAAAGGGGGGTTTCACGTGAAACCCCCCTTTCCTTTTACCTCACGGCTGCTTGCGGCCGATCAGTCCTTGAAACGGCCTCGCACCCCTACGCGGGCATGGCCGGCGCCACGGTTGTCGTTGCCATAGCTGCGTGGCTGGCCGCCAGGACCGGAGCGCGCATGACCGCCCGGACGGGCACTGTTGCCACGGGCCGCGGCTGCTTTGGCTTTCGCCTCGCGCTCGCGCTTTTCCCAATATTCAACACTGTTGCCGTTGACCTCGGCCTTGGGCTCGCGTGGCTCTGCGCCACGATAGCCTTCATTGCGCGGCGGACGGTCGCCATACGGCGTACGCGGTGCACCGTCAAAACGATTGCCGCGCGGCGGTGCGTCACTGCGTGCCGGGCGATCACCACTGGGGCGCGCATCGGCACGGTAGCCACGATCACGATTGTCACGGCTGTCGCCGCGGGGCGGACGATCACCATAGCTGCGCGGCTCGCTGCGGTCGCCGAAGCTGCGTTTTTCACCAAAACCACCGCGTGAGCCCGTGTTGCCACGCGGACGACCCGCTGATGCAGGACGGCCAGATGACGGCTTCTGGGTTGGCTCCAGACCCGGCAGGGTGTGAACCTCAATGCGATTGCCGGTATAGCGCTCGATGTTCTTCACCAGGCCGCCTTCGCGCATACCGGCAAAGCTCACCGCAATCCCGGTGCGACCGGCACGGCC
>JBFHXL010000110.1:0-6156 GCA_041599035.1 Thiobacillus sp.
CATCAGACGGCGTGAAAAATCATCGCGGCGCATACGGCGCATGCGGCTGGCAGGAAATTGGCCAAATGGCAGGTTCACAAACATCTCCCAAAAATTTTCACATGGTGTGGAACTATTCCAAAACGAAGGTACTCCATCTAGCAGACGGTCTTGTATCGTCTCCCGCTTCTCCTCCCTGAGCGGGATGCCTTAATCCCCTTAAGGCATTGTTAGCCCCGGCCCCTCCCTTGGTCGGGGCTTTTTGTTTGGTGCTACGGTTTATTCGCCAGGCGCTTATTCAGCCGGCTGCGAATCCTGCTGGTGCGCCTGCAAAAGCCAGCCTTCGACCTGGGCGGCCGCTTCCTCGGCGCCGAGGCGCGACAGACTGGAAAACAGCTGCACAGTGACGCCCTCCAGCGCCGCGAGTTCCTGCCGCACCCGACGCAAGGTCAGTGCCTTTTCGCTGTTGGACAGTTTGTCCGCCTTCGACAGCAGGACATGCACCGGCTTGCCGGCAGGCGTGAACCAGTTGAGCATCTGCCAGTCCAGCGGCGTCAGCGGATGGCGCGCATCCATGATCAGCACCATCCCGACCAGCGCCTCCCGCTCCTGCAGATAGCGCGACAGCAGGGTGTCCCACTTGGCCTTCATGGCAGGCGGGACTTTGGCATAGCCATACCCCGGCAGGTCGACCAGATAGGTGTCGGCCTCCAACTCGAAAAAATTGATCAGCTGGGTGCGGCCCGGTGTTTTGGAGGTGTACGCCAGCCGGTTGATGCGCGTCAGCAGATTGATTGCGCTTGATTTCCCGGCGTTGGAACGTCCGGCAAATGCAACTTCGGCACGGCTGTAGGGCAAATCGCGCAACTGGGCGACCGAGGTATGGAATTGGGCGCGATTGAGCACGGGCTTGGCAGTCATATTCGTAACCGCTAAACTACCCGTTTTCCCAAGTTTTGCAAGCTTCAGGAGCTATTGATGAAATTCGTCGTCTCTCTGGTTGCCGCCCTGGCCGCCACATCCGCTTTCGCCAACACGCCTGCTGCTGCCCCGGCCAGCAAAGGTGACCCCAAGGCGGCTGAAAGCATCGTCAACCAGGTTTGTGCGGGATGTCATGCGGCGGACGGCAACAGCGCGATTGCGGCCAACCCCAAGCTGGCCGGCCTCAATGCCGAATACACCTACAAACAGCTCACCGAATTCAAGTCGGGCGTGCGTAAAAATGCCGTCATGTCCGGCATGGTCGCCAGCCTCAGCCCGCAGGACATGCTGAACCTGGCCGCCTACTTCAGCGCGCAACAGGCCAAACCAAGCACCGCCAAGGACAAGGACCTGGCGCTGGCCGGCCAGAAAATCTATCGCGGCGGCGCCCAGGGGAGCGGCGTGCCGGCGTGCGCATCGTGCCACGGCCCGCAAGGCAAGGGCGTTCCCGTTCAGTTTCCGCGCCTGGCCGGACAGCATGGTGACTATATCTATACGCAGCTGAACGCCTTCCGTGTTGGCGAGCGCGCAAACGATGGCGCCAAGATGATGCAAAGCATCGCCGCCAAGATGACCGATGCCGACATGAAAGCCGTTGCCGCGTATATCGAGGGTCTGCGCTAAGGGACTGCCGATTGATCGGCTGTTGTACGGGGCGGCGCCTGCCCGAGTGGCGTTGCCGCCCGCCTTGCGGAAGCAGCTTCGACCGGCCGCCTGCGGGGTGAACTTATCGGCCACCCCCGAGTCGGTGAAAGGGTGACTTGAGTCATCCTTTTTTTGTTTGTGCCCTTCAGGGTGTTGCTGCCTATATGAATCAAGCCCCTCACACCTTTGGCAAATCCGTGTTCGAACTGATGAGTTCGATGCGCTTTGCCATCAGCCTGCTGTCCATTCTTGCGGTCGCGTCCATTATCGGCACCGTGCTGAAACAGGCCGAACCCTACAACAACTACCTCATCCAGCTCGGTCCGTTCTGGTTCCAGGTGTACGAAAAGCTGGGGCTGTATGACGTCTATCACACCGCCTGGTTTCTGGTCATCCTGACGTTCCTCGTCGCCTCCACCAGCGTCTGCATCATCCGCAATGCGCCGAATTTCGCGCGCGAAATGAAAAGCTTTCGCGAACATATCAGCGAACAGTCGCTGAACGCGTTCAAGCACCAGCACGAAGCGAGCACCACGCACGCGCCGGAAGCGCTCGCCGCCAGCGCACAGCGCTATCTCGAAGGCCAGGGCTACAAGGTGCGGAACCTGCCGCGCGACGGCGGCGTGCTGCTCGCCGCCAAGGCCGGCAGCTGGAACCGCATGGGCTATTTCCTCGCCCATTCGGCCATCGTCATGATCTGTATCGGCGGCCTGATGGATGGCAACCTGGTATTCAAGGCGCAACAACTGCTGGGCACCAAGAAAATAGAAACGCGCGACATTCCGCAAAGCCAGGTGCCTGCCATTTCACGCCTGTCGCCATCCAACCTCTCGTTCCGCGGCAGCGTGCAGATTCCGGAAGGCTCCAGCGCGAGCGTGGTTTTCCTGAACGTGGCCGATGGCTATCTGGTGCAGGATCTGCCCTTCAGCGTGGCCTTGAAGCAGTTCCGGATCGAGCACTACACCACGGGCCAGCCCAAGAACTTTGAAAGCGATATCGAACTGTTCGACCGCTCGGGCAAAAAAATCAGGGAAGCGACCATTGCCGTCAACCACCCGCTGATCCATGATGGCATTGCGATTTATCAGGCCAGTTTTGCCGACGGTGGCACGCGCCTGGACCTACGCGGCTGGAGCCTGTTTGCCCCCACCGCCGCCTCCTTCCCGATCAAGGGCACCATCCATCAAGGCGCCTCGCTGACCAGCACGGCGGGCGACTACACCCTGGAATTCATCGATTTCCGCCCGTTCAACATCGAGAACATGGGCGGCGAAATCGCGCCCGCCGGCAACACCATGAGCGTACTCGGCGGCAGCCCGGTCAGCGATAAAAAGCATCTGCGCAACGTCGGCCCCAGCTTCCAGTACAAACTACGTGATTCGCGCGGACAGGCGCTGGAATTCAGCAACTACATGCTGCCGCTGGAACTCGACGGCCGCTGGTACATGATGTCAGGGGTGCGCGAATCGCCGAACGAAGCCTTTCGCTACATGCGCATGCCGCTCGACGCTGACGGCAATATCGACAGCTTCATGCGCCTGCGTGGCGCCCTCCTGAGCCAGGAGCTGCGCCCCGAAATCGCTGCCCGCTTCGCCCGCCAGGCGCTGCCGCAAACTGCCTGGGGCAGCGAAATCGAAGACAAGCTGAAATTCAGCGCCACCCAGATGCTGACGCTGTTTGCCAAGGGTGGATTTCAGTCGCTGGGCCAGTTCCTCGAGGAAAACCTCCCTGCCGCCGAGCGCGAAAAGTCAGCCGGTACCTATCTGCGGATTCTTGAGCTTGCCGCATTCGAGGCACTGCAAATCGTCAACCAGCAGGCCGGACTGCCCGCGCCGAAGTCGGACGACGCCACCGGCTGGCTGGTGCGCGACACCCTCAACAGCATGAGCGACATGTTCGTCTACGGCGCGCCCATCTATCTGCAGCTGCTGCAATATGACGAGGTCAAGGCCACCGGCCTGCAACTCACCCGCTCGCCCGGCAAGAACGTGGTCTACTTCGGCTCGTTCTTGCTGACGCTTGGCGTGTTCTTCATGCTCTTTGTGCGGGAACGTCGGGTCTGGCTGCGCATCAAACCGGGCAGCGCCCTGCTGGCCATGTCAGCGGCCAAGCACACCATCGACTTCGAGCAAGAATTCGCCCGACACGCGCAGGCGCTGGATACGCTTGCCAAATAGCGCAGCCACGCCGGCAATACCCGCATCCATCCTCACTTTGCATAAATAAACTGGAGACAACACATGGAACTCGCTCTCAACCAGCCCACCCCATTGTTCAAGCGTCTGTCGTGGTTTGACTGGCTGTTTGCCGCCATCGTTGTGGCCAGCGGCCTGTTTGCCCTGACGCGCTTTGGCGATTTCATGGATATCTACGAAAAAGGCATCCTGCTGGCGGCGATTCCGTCGTTGGCGCTGTTCGGCTGGTTCTGGAAGCCGTTTCGTGCACTGTTCATCGTGACCGGCGCGGTCAGCCTGTTTGCCATCAGCCAGTATCAGGGTGAACTGGCACGCATGGAAACGGCCTTTTTCCTTAAATACCTGATCTCCAGCCAGGCCGCCATCATGTGGATGTGCGCGCTGTTCCTGCTTGCCACGCTGACGTACTGGGCGGGGGTGCTGTCGCGTTCCGAGTTCACCCTGAAAACCGCCGCCGCAATGACCTGGTCTGCTGTGGCGCTGGGCTTCATCGGACTGATGGTGCGCTGGTACGAGTCCTACCTGATCGGCGCCGACGTCGGCCACATCCCGGTATCCAATCTGTACGAAGTGTTCGTGCTGTTCTGTCTGTTCACCGCGATGCTGTATCTGTATTACGAAGCACGCTATCAGACGCGGCAGATGGGAGCGTTCGTGCTGCTGGTGATCTCGGCGGCGGTGGGCTTCATCCTGTGGTATGCGCTGGACCGCGGCGCACACGAAATCCAGCCGCTGGTGCCCGCACTCAAATCCTGGTGGATGAAGCTGCACGTCCCCGCCAACTTCATCGGCTACGGCGCCTTCTCGCTTTCCGCCATGCTCGGCGTGGGCTATCTGCTGGTGCAGCGGGGAATTCTCGCCAGCCGCCTGCCCCGGCTCGAAGTGATCGACGACATCATGTACAAGTCGATCGCAATCGGCTTTGCCTTCTTCACCATCGCCACCATTCTTGGTGCGATGTGGGCCGCCGAAGCCTGGGGCGGCTACTGGAGCTGGGATCCGAAGGAAACCTGGGCGTTGATCGTGTGGCTGAACTATGCGGCCTGGCTGCACATCCGCCTGGTCAAGGGCCTGCGCGGTCCGATGCTGGCATGGTGGGCGGTGGTGGGCCTCATGGTCACCACCTTCGCCTTCCTCGGGGTCAACATGTTCCTGTCGGGGCTCCATTCCTACGGCACGCTGTAAGCTATAGCCCCGATGCGCCTCAAAACGCCGGCCGTGATTCTGCTGGCCCTGGCCGCGCTGGCCGGAGGCGTGTGGCTGGCGCAGACGCGTTATGCGCCGCAGCCGCCAGCCATGCCTGCGCTCGATACGCTGTGGCAACTTGATTTTCCCGATCAAAAGGGGCAGCGCCAGGCGCTGTCACAATGGCGCGGTCAGGTGCTGGTGCTGAATTTCTGGGCCAGCTGGTGCGCGCCCTGCCGCGAGGAAATGCCGGATTTTGATGCATTGCGCGCGCAATACCGGGCAAAAGGCGTCGAATTTGTCGGCATCGCCATTGATAATCCCGCCAGCGTTGCGCGGTTTTTGCAGCAGCAGCCGGTCACCTACCCGATCCTGGTCGGCGAAGGTGCCGCCCATACCCTGGCGCGCCAACTCGGCAACCCGAGCGGGGCGCTGCCCTACACGATCGTGCTGGACCGCGAAGGCCGGCAGGTGCTGAGCCATTTGGGGCGACTGCCGCGCGCAACGCTTGAAGCCGCATTGCGTAAACTTGGCTTATAGATGCAATTTAGCGTCAATATCTGGACAATTTACTATCTTTTACGGCAAACTCGCCGCCATGACGACTAAACGAACCAGCCGCGCAGCGGCCAAATCGGTCCCCAGTCTGCACCCACATGTCCTGGTTTTGCATGGCCCCAACCTCAATTTGCTGGGTAGCCGCGAACCCAAACATTACGGTCTCGCCACGCTCGACGACATCAACCGCGCGCTGGTCAGCCGCGGGGAATCCGCCGGCGCACGGGTCGAGGCCTTCCAGCACAATCATGAGGGCGCCCTGATCGACCGGGTGCACCAGGCCGCACGTGACCACGTGGATTTTATCGTCATCAATCCGGCGGGCTACACGCACACCAGCATCGCGCTGCGCGATGCACTGGCGGCCACCGCCATTCCATTCATTGAAGTTCACCTTTCCAACATCCACGCGCGCGAAGCTTTCCGTCACCACTCGTATTTTTCCGACCTTGCCGTCGGCGTGGTGTCCGGGCTGGGCGCGCATGGTTACGAACTGGCGCTGGAATTTGCCCTGCGCCACCTCCAAAACAGGACCTCCCATGGATCTCAGAAAACTGAAAAAGCTCATTGACCTGGTCGAAGCATCAGGCATTGCCGAGCTGGAAATCACCGA
>JBFHXL010000111.1:0-6132 GCA_041599035.1 Thiobacillus sp.
AGCTTCGTCGACAAGGCGCCGGTAGCCGTGGTTGAACAGGAAAAAACACGGCTGGCCGACTTCGAAACCATGCTGCAGAAACTGGAAGCGCAGCACGCGCGGCTAGGTTAAAGGCCCCTGGTAAATGCAACAAAAAGAGCGGCATTGGCCGCTCTTTTTGTTGCAAATATTTACGAATGGCTTGGGTCGGACGTCATCCACAAATCCGATGGTAGACCCCAGGCTACGTGACCCTAGATTCGCGCAGGTTCTGCGCATTAAAAAGCCGGGGTCTTTTGACCCCGGCTTTTTCTCAGCCTAAATTCTGGTGAAAATTACATTTTCCAGCCATAGGCAACGCCGATGGCGTTCTGATTCATCTTGATGCTTGTAGCTGTGCCAGCTCCTCCACCCAACATTGAAGTATTAGCACTCTGCTCGTTGCTAAAGGCGTGCATGTAATAGGCACTTAGCTCCGCCTTGTTTGCAAGCGTCCAAGTTGCACCCAAAGTCAGATGGTCTTCGACGGTAGCAGGCGCCAACACGTTGAATGCAATCTCGGTGCTTGGAATCGTACTGCTACCGTGGTTGTAGCCGCCACGTACGGTTAGATTCTGGTTAACCTCATAAGCAACGCCAAGCTTAACGACGGTTTGGTTCTTCCAGCCAAAACCAGCGCCCCCATCGGGTCCCAAGATGTTACCACCTGATAGTAAGAGGTTAAGATTACCAACGGATTGGACATCATTGTAGTTAATTCTAACCACATCAAGAGCTACGTTGGTCTTGGGGTTAACCTTGACGGCAATACCCAAGCCGTAAGTCTCAGGAATATCGAAGTCACCCTGCTCGGCAAACAAGCCCTTGTACTTATCGAAGGCCGACATTTTGGTCTTGGATTGATACGTGGCTCCCAAGGTCACAGCCGGGCTTACCTGACCGGTCCAGCCAAGTTTGATTCCTATGCCTGTTGAGTTGTCATAACCAACATCAGAAAGATTGCTGCCAGCCGAGGAATAACCGGCAAAGTTACTAATACCATAGGCCTTGAAGCGCTGGTAAACCAAGTTAAGCGTTGCACCGATAGCATGATCGGCATTTAGTTTGTAAGCGACGGTTGGCGCAATAAACAATTGGGACAGGTCAATACCCGTCTTGTTACCCGACACATTGAACTGAGGAATCGGATCATATTCGGTGTTCATCCCGCCATTACCAAAAACGGAGACCCCAAAAGAAAGATTCGGGTTAACCATGTGGTTATAACCGAACTCAGGAACAATGAAATAATTCTTCCCACTTTCGTAGTTGGCTGCCCCGTTGATATTGGCTTCACGGTTCGGATTAAATAGTTCGGCACCGAAGTCGATTCGGTCACCTACCAGCACCATACCTGCCGGGTTTGTTGCCGCAGCCAACGAATCCTGCGAATAGGCGATACCTGCGCCGCCCATACCCTTGGCTTTTATGCCGTAGCCGTGTGAAAAATAGCCGTTGGTGGCATAGGCACTACCAGCCAGACCGGCCAGCGCCATGAATGCGAATACGCGTGTGAATTTCATTGTTGTCTCCTATGGGGGTGCAAAAAAACTACAGATGGATTTTCTGTAAGATCTGGACGCTAGGCTACGCCTACGCTGGAGCCTAGACAAGGTCTAGATAGGTGATCGACTCGTCTGAGCAAATAATCTCATGGAAGTGTGGTACAAAAGACACACGAAAAAAGAGCCGGAATAGATCCGGCTCTTTTTCATCATGCTGCTATCCCGTGCTTAGATGAACAGGCAGATATCGGTTTCACCTGCAAACTCGAAGAAGGTGGCGGCGCCGCCGTACTCGAGGCCGTCGATGAAGTCGGAATGCTCGAAACCGAACAGTTCGACGGTCATCTGGCACGCAATGAACTTGACGTCGGCTTCCTGGCACAGTTCGCGCAGGTCGGGGATGGTGGCCACGCCGTTGTTGGCGATGGTCTGCTTCATCAGGGCCGTTGCCACGTTTTCATAACCCGGAATCAGCGACTGGATGGCATTGGGCATGTTCCAGTTGATGCTTTTGAACCACTTGGGGCCAAACGGCATTTTCATCGGCATGCCGGGGTTGCCCAAGGGGCTCACTTTCAGGACGGACAGATCCTTGCGGACAAGCTGCAGGCCATAGAAGGTGAAAAAAATCTGGGTTTCATAGCCCAACGCAGCTGCAGTCGAGGCCAGGATGAACGGGGGGTAAGCCCAATCCAGCGTGCCTTTGGTGGCGATAATGGCCATTTTTTTAGTATCCATGATCCGTCTCCTGTTCAGATTAAAAAATCAGCGCCGGGTGTTCTTGGCCGTACATGCCAGGAGCAGACGGCGCTGGTTTCGGTTTCTTGCTTACTTTTTCTTCATGAAAAAAGTAAATTCGCCGCCTGCTTCAGCAGTCGACAGCAACTCATTGCCGGTCTGCTTGGCGAAAGCTGCGAAGTCCTTGACCGAACCCGGATCGGTGGACAGAATTTTCAGCACCTGACCGCTTTCGACTTCGGCCAGCGCCTTCTTGGCACGCAGAATGGGCAGCGGGCAATTGAGGCCACGTGCATCGAGTTCTTTTGCAAAATCCATACTATTCTCCTTACATTCATGTAGTCATAAAAGCTGCGGTAACATAAACCAGAAGCGCCCCCATTGCAACCAAAATTGCTGCCTGATGGGCAAAGTCAGGCCTTCGATGGCGCGCCCCGGACCTAACCCTGATGCAACAAACTAGGAACGCGGCCGACTGAGCGCGTTGCCCGAACGCGCCCATGCCATGATTCCGCCGGCCAGATTGTGCATGTTTTCATAGCCCTTGGATGCCATGAAGGCGCATGCCTGGGCCGAACGCGCGCCGGACCGGCAGTAGATCACCACGGGCTTGTCCTGCGGAATATCCGCAGCGCGCAGGGGCAGCAGATGCAGCGGAATATGGATGGCGCCATCAATCACGCCCTGCGCCACTTCGGCTTCGGTGCGTACATCAATGAGATGAGCGCCGCGGGTGGCAAGTTCCTCGACGTAAGCGGGATCAATTTCCTTGAAACCTGACAATCCAAACATAGAGGCCCTACTCCTGTAATGGAAAAATTAGAACACGCTAATATACGACAAACCCGGGGATAAGCCAAGTTCCGCGATGCGCCCTTGAATCAGCAACGCTGGGCGCCGTGATAGAGGTTGACCACGTGGCGCGCCTCTGCGAAGAACAGCCAGCGCTCGACTGCCGCCCCGGCGAGTCCCGCCATGACGGCGACAATGGCGGCCATGTGCCCATCCTGCCGGTCGAACACCCACACCATCATGAGGCCGGGCAGCACAAACCCCAGCACGAAAACGACAAACTTGAGCAGGCTGGCCTGCTGACGGGCCACCTGAAAACCGAACTCCTGGGTCAGGAAAGTACCATGGGTATGGCCGGTATCCAGCAGTTTCACCTTGGCCCGGGTCAAGCCGGTTGCCGTGTTGATGGTCGGCGTGAGGCCGGGGCTGCGGATCCAGAAATAATAAATTGCCTTCAGCACGGCGGCGATCGAGATGATCAGGGCCGACATCGCGATGTAGGGCGTGGTGTCGAGACCGGCGACCACCGCCCCCAGCAGCAGCAGCAGGCTGCCGCTGGCGTAGCCCAGCGCCAGGTAGTTGGCGGGGACCAGCGGCGTGTTCCACTGGCGGATGGTTTTCAGGCAGGCGTAGATCATGCCGGTGGAAAACACCGTGATCCAGGCCAGCACGGCGGTCAGAAAACCAAAGGTTTCGCGCAGCCACAGCGGCGCGTCAAACCAGATGCTGGCCAGATAAATCAGCGCCAGCGGCATGAACACCACCGCAAACACGCCTTCGCGCGACAGCCACGAGGTCCGAAAGCGGGTGAACGCACGCCAGGCGTTTTTCGGGTTGGCGAGGTGAAAGGTCGACGACAGCAGGCCGAACACGACCAGACCCATGGCCATGAGGCCGCCGATAATCAGCTGCTCGCGGCTAAAACCGCCGCCCAGCTTGAAGACGTCGGCGATGAAGAGCAGCGAGAACAGGCCGAAGCCCGCGCCCGACGCGACGGTAAAGAAGATGACTGAAAATGCTGGATGCATATTAACTTCCTAATCTGATCAGCAACCAGCATTTCGGTGAAGACTAACCTTCAGGTTATGTCGAAACCAAAAAGCGGGATGCATGGATTCTCCTGGTGCGAATAAGGTGCGAGCGATTAACGACGGACCAGTTTGTTGGCGAACTGCTTGATGCTTTCCTTGAGGCCGCCCTTGGATTTGGGCTCAACCGGAATCACCGGCGTGCTGCGCGGCGGCAGGTAGCGGTTGGTGGGGTTGTAGTTCAACTCCGGCATCAATCCGAATCCGCTGCGTTCGCGCACGGTGCGCGACACCGCCGAATCGGGGTCGTCGAAATCGCCGAACATGCGGGCGTGCGCCGGGCAGGTCAGCACGCATGAGGGCTGGCGCTCCTCGACCGGCAATTCCTGATCGTAAATACGGTCGACGCACAGGGTGCATTTCTTCATGGTGCCGCTGGAGCGGTCGAGTTCACGCGCACCGTACGGACAGGCCCACGAGCAGTAGTTGCAGCCCATGCACTTGTCCTGGTCGATCAGCACGATGCCGTCTTCGGGCCGCTTGTACGAAGCGCCGGTCGGGCACACGGTCACACAGTCTGCATCTTCGCAGTGCATGCACGACATCGGAAAGTTGACCGTCTTGTTGTTCGGGTATTCGTCCATTTCGTAATGGCGAATCCGGTTGAACCATACGCCCGACGGCTCGGCGCCGTAGGGCTGGTAGTCGGACAACGGACCGATGGTGCCGGAGGCGTTCCATTCCTTGCAGGCGACGGCGCAGGCATGACAGCCCACGCACACATCGAGGTCGATAACCAATCCAAGTCTCATAGATTCATTCGCTCTTTTTTCTTGGCCGCCGGGGTCTGCCGCTCAGTTTTTCTCATGGGTGCGTGCGTCGTAACGCAGCACGTTGGGGCGCGCGTATTCGTCGCCCGGCAATTTTTTCAGGGCATCGAACTGCGGCCAGGAGCCGGTTTCGCCGGGCGCGGCCTTCCAGATTTTCACGCGCAGGTCGAACCACGCGGCCTGGCCGGTCACCGGGTCGGAGTTGGTGACGCGGCGTTCGCCCAGCTTTTCCGGCAGCAATTCCGAAATCAAATGGTTGAGCAGAAACCCCTTGGTGGCTTCGGAGGCGTCTTCCTTCAACCCCCAGGCGCCCTTCTGCTTGCCGATGGCGTTCCAGGTCCAGATCGTGTCTTCCTGGGTGCCTTCCATGGTCTTGACCTGGCAGCGGATCTTGCCGTTGTGCGACTCGACCCAGATCCAGTCGAAATCCTTGATGCCCATTTCGGCTGCCCGGCGCGCATTCATGTACATGTAGTTCTGCGCCATCAGCTGACGCAGCCACACATTCTGCGAATCCCACGAGTGGTACATGAACATGGGACGCTGGGTCAGCGCGAAAAAGGGATATTCATCCGCATCCACACGCTGCTGCTCCAGCGGTTCGTACCACATGGGCAAAGGGTCGAAGTAGGTCGCCAGGCGCTCGCGGTCGACCTGGTTGTTGGGCTGCGGCCCATCGTACAGGCCCTGCCCGGCGAGGCGGAATTTCTGCAGCGGCTCGGAGTAGAACTGCATGATGATGGGCTCGACCTTGCCGACAAAGCCGGCATCTGACGCCACATCGAGATAGTCCTTGTTGGCAAAGCGCATGTATTTCTGGTTGTCGGGCCAGTGGTGGGCGAAGAAACTCTGGTTCTCGATGTATTTTTCCCACTGGTTCGGGTTCGGCTCGCCCTTGAGCGACTGGGTACCGTCCTTGCCGCGCCAGCCGGCAAGAAAGCCGATGCCGGGCGAGCGCTCGTAATTGACGATGAAATCCTGGTAGCCGCTGAACTTGCGGCTGCCATCCTTGTTGGTGAAAGCCGGGAATTTCAGGCGCCCCGCCAGTTCGACCATCACCTCCTGCCACGGCCGCACGTCGCGGTCGGGCGTCACCAGCGGGTAGCGGATGGCATCGGCCGCCGCATCCGGTTCGGAAATCGGCCGATCGAGCAGCGAAATGGTGTCGTGGCGTTCGAGGTAGGTCGTGTCCGGCAGGATCAGATCGGCGAAGTTGGTCAT
>JBFHXL010000112.1:0-6129 GCA_041599035.1 Thiobacillus sp.
GAAGTCGTCGGCATCACGCCCGGACTGTCCACCAGCGGCGGCACCTCGGATGGCCGCTTCATCGCCGACATCTGCCGCGAAGTGGTCGAGTTCGGCCCGCTCAACGCGAGCATCCACAAGCTGAACGAACACATCGCGGTGGAAAACATCGAGCAGCTGGCGGAGATTTACCGGAAGACGCTGGAAAAGCTGCTGGGGTGAATCTTTTTTTTCATCTGCGAAGAACGCGAAGGGGCGCGAAGTAAAACCTTAAAAACAAGAATTCAACCGCCTGATTATTAATCAGTAAAGGCTTTGCTTTTCTTCGCGCTCCTTCGCGTCCTTTATGCCCTCCGGGTATTCGTGGATAAATTTTTCTGCTTCGCTGACACTTCCTCAGGACTGAAATGAAACATTTCGAAGACACCGAATCCCTCATCACCGTGCGCGACTGGCTGCGCTTTGCGGTGTCGCGTTTCAATGAAGCGAGGCTGTCTTTCGGCCACGGCTCGGACAACGCCTTCGACGAAGCGGCCTATCTGATCCTGCACACCCTGCATCTGCCGATCGACCGCCTTGACCCCTTCCTCGACGCCAGCCTGACGCATGGCGAATCGGAACAGGTGCAGGCCGTGATCGAACGCCGGGTCAGGGAGCGTCTGCCGGCGGCGTATCTCACCCACGAAGCCTGGCTGGGCGAACATCCTTTTTATGTCGACGAGCGCGTGATCGTGCCGCGTTCCCACATCGCCGAACTGCTGCACGAGCAGTTTGCGCCGTGGGTGGACAATCCGGATGAGGTGGCGCGCGTGCTGGACATGTGCACGGGGTCGGGTTGCCTCGCCATTCTGGCGGCGCTCAATTTTCCCCATGCCCGGGTCGATGCGGTCGATCTCTCCGGCGACGCGCTGGAGGTGGCCGCCCGCAACATTGCCGATTACGGACTGGACAAGCGGATCGAACGCATCGAGTCGGATCTGTTCACGGCGCTGGATGGCCGCACCTACGATGTCATCCTCAGCAATCCGCCCTATGTGAACGCCGAGTCGGTGGCGGCGCTGCCGCCGGAATACCGGGCAGAACCGGCGCTGGCGCTGGGATCGGGCGAAGACGGTCTGGATGCCACGCGGACCATCCTGAGCCAGGCCAGGGCCCATCTCAATCCGGGAGGTCTCCTGGTGGTGGAAATCGGCCACAACCGTGACGTTCTCGAAGCGGCGTACCCCGCTCTGCCCTTTACCTGGCTCGATACGGCAAGCGGCGATCAGTTCGTGTTCATGCTGCGGCGCGAGGACCTGCCGGAAATTTAACCGGGCATCAGCGTGGCTGCCGGTTCGTCAAGCAGCCAGTCCCGGCTCAACAGCGCGGGGATGTCCACAGCGGGAAGCGGCTTGCTGAAATAGTAGCCCTGCAGCGTGTCGCAGGCCATTTCTCTCAGGGTTTGGGCCTGCTCCAGGGTTTCCACCCCTTCCGCCGTCACGCTGAACCCCAGGTTCTGCGCCATGGACAGAATGGCGCGGACGATGGCGTGGTTGTCGCGGTCATGCGGCAGCCCTTTCACAAAACTCTGATCCACCTTGAGATTATTCAGCGGCATGCGCTTGAGATAGCTCATGGACGAATAGCCAGTACCGAAATCGTCCAGTGCAATTTGTACGCCGCGAAGCCTGAGCGCTTGCAGCGTGGCAAGCGTGACCCCGCTGTCCTCCATCACCGCCCCTTCGGTGATTTCCAGTTCCAGCCATTCCGGCGCCAGTCCGGTCTGACCCAGAATATCGAACACCGTGGCGACCAGTTCGGGATTCTTGAATTGCATCGGCGACAGGTTCACCGCCACGCGCAAGCCATGTCCCGCCTGCTGCCAGCGGGCCGCGTCGGTACAGGCGGTGCGCAATACCCATTCGCCGATCGGCACGATCAGACCGTTTTCCTCGGCCAGCGGGATGAATTCCAGCGGGGAGATGATTCCCTGCTCGGGGTGATTCCAGCGAATCAGCGCCTCGACCGACTCGATGCGCCCGGATGCCAGGTTGAACTGGGGCTGATAGACCAGGCTGAATTCATTGCGCGCGAGCGCATGCCGCAGATAGCCTTCCAGATTGAGGCGCTGTTGCGCGCGCTGGGTGAGCGAGGCGCTGTAGAACTGGCAATTGTCCCGGCCCTGGTCCTTGGCGTGATACATGGCCGTGTCGGCATGCTTGAGCAGGGTAGACGCATCTTCGCCGTCATCCGGGTAAACCGCGATGCCGATGCTGGCGGTCAATACCACCTCACGCTCGTCGAGCATAAAGGGGCGACGCATCAGTTCACGAATGCGATGGGCGACCAACAGGGCATTTTCCGGCTGGGCGATGCGGGGAATCAGGGCCGTGAACTCATCCCCGCCCAGACGGGCAAGTTCAACCCCGGACTCGTCAGCGGGCAGGCGCGACACCATATCGTAGGGGCGGATGCTCTTTTGCAGGCGGTCCGACACCCATTGCAGGATCAGGTCGCCGGCATTGTGCCCCATGGTGTCATTGATGCCCTTGAATCCATCCAGGTCCATGAACAGGATCGCAAGCCGCCCCTTCCCGCGTTCGGCGACTTCGATCTCCCGGCCCAGCCTTTCCAGGAAAGACTGCCGGTTGGGCAGGCCGGTCAGGCTGTCAAAATAGGCAAGCCGGCGCGTTTTGTTTTCCGCTTCGCGGCGCTCGATATCACGCTGCTGGATTTGCCCCAGCATGTCGTTGAAGCCATCGGCCAGCGCGTTCAGTTCTGTAATGTCGCTGGGGGCCGCCCGCGCCGCATAATCATTCTGCTCGGACACCTGCTCCATCAGCGCAGACAGCCCGTTGATCGGCCGCAGGATCGAGCGGTTCAGCCGCCGCAGCAGCCTGCTGGCAGCCAGCATCGCCAGAAAGGCCGCCACCACGGTACCCAGGGCCTGCCAGGCCATGTGCATGTAGAGCATCTCGAGGTCGACTTTCAGGTAAAGGGCTCCGATCGATTCACCCTCAAGCATGACGGGCTGGGTGAAATTCAGGTATTCCCAGCCGTAGTCCGTGCGTTCCTGCAGCGAGTCGAGTGATGCGGGAACGCTGTGACCGGCAACGACAACGTCCGCAAACTTGCGCCGGTCCTTGTCGTAGAGTGCGGCGCCATGAATGTCGGGTGACTGCTGTATGGACTGGAGCAGTTCCTGCGCCGAATGCGCATCCTGAAACATCAGGCTGGCGCTGGCGTTTTCGGCCAGCACCCGGGCCTTGATCCTGCTCGCGTCCACCAGGGACAGGAAATTGATCGAAAAGCTGCTGGCAATGATGAGCAGGGCGACAATCAGCAAGGCGAGACCGAGCGTGATCCGGTTAACACGCTGCAGCCTGTCTCCCAGGGTCGTCAGTTGGGTGCCCGGTTGCCTGCTTTTCATTGCCGCACCCTGCTCGCCAGGCGCAACAGCTTCGAGCTGAGATTGATCTGGGCAGTGTGGGCCGCTTCCAGATTGACCTCGAAGGCGATTTTGCTTTGTCTGAGTTCCATGTTGATGCTCACGCCGGCGTCGAGCGCCCCCGTGGCGTCTGCAATGGTCAGCACGGGCGCCCCCTTCAGCGCATTCAGAATGCGAGGCAGATCATTGATGGCCGAGCGTGCGATGAAGACCACCTGACAGTTTTTCAGCTGCTCCAGGCTGCCCACCTGCTGCGTGGCGAGGCTGCGCCCACCGACGCTCTTGCCCTGCAGCGCGGCGAGTTCGTCCCCGAAGGGATCGGCGCCATACACGCACAGGGTGAGCGGGCTGCCCACCGTCGACGGCCACTCGGTGAAGGCGATGAAGTTGTACAGAAAGCCGGCCTTGGCGCGGTATTCCGGGGTGGCCTGGGCAAACGCGTGGCCGCCGGGCAGTGCCAGGCAGATGATCAGCAGCAGGATTAGCTTGAGCTTGGAGCGATTCACAAGGCGAAATGTCTGTCAGAAGCGATAAGCCATCTTCAGCCTGGCACTGCGGCCATCCTGTTCGAGAGCGGTTTGCCAGTTGGTGTCGGATCCGGGGTGATCGTAGCGGGTGTCAAACAGATTGTAGATCCCGAGCGACACCTCCAGCCCTTTCGCCCATTTGTCGGTGCTGAGATTGAGGTTGGACAGCCAGTAGCCGTCGAGGTCCGTGCCGTCGATGGCCTGGCGTTCGCTGGAATAGTGAAGTTCATAGCCAAAGCGCAGGCCGGTCGATGCCAGCGGGCCTGAAAAATTAAGCTTGCCCAGCAGCTGCGGCGCGTTATCCAGCCCGGCGCCGCTCTTGTAGGCCAGATCCTGATAGGACAGGCTGCCGCGCAAGCGTCCGCCCCAGTCCCATGTCGTGTCGGCGGACAATTCCACGCCGCGGGCTTTCACATCTTCGCCGGTTTGATACTGCGACAAACCGGTGACTGGTTCCGTCAGCGTCACCAGCCCCTGCATTGACCATTGATAGACCGAGGCGCGCACATTCAGGTTGCGCCCCACACGCTGGTCGATCACCAGTTCGAGGGTGTCGATCGTTTCGCCTTCCAGGTCCGGGTTGGCAATCTGAGATACCCCATCGTCAAAATCGCGCTCATAGACGTTGGGCGCACGATGCGCGCGACCATACAAGGCTTTCAGCGTAGTGTCGGGTGTCGCCTGCCAGATCAGCGCCGCACGCGGGCTGAGGTCGTTGCCGGTGACGTTGTTGCGATCGAAGCGCAGCCCCAGGGTCGCGGTCACGCTGTCGCCGAGTGTCCATTCATTCTGAACGAACACGCCGGCACGCCAGCCCGAGCGGGCTATCTCGATATTGTTGGCAGGGTCGATGAGATCCTCGTTGCCCTGGTCCTGGCGCGAACTGTCCTGGAATTCCATTCCCAGCATCAGCTTGTGGCCTGCCCAGGCGGTGGAGAGCAGGCGCGCCTCGAAACCCTGCCAGTCGCCGGAACCGGTGGCCAGATTGGGCACGCCATCATAAAAAAATAATCCGGTATAACGCGTCCTGCCCAGAAACAGCCGCCCCGACAGCTGCAGCGTGCCATCCCCGAAACTGTCCTGATACTGCAGTTGCGTCAGCAGGGAGCGATCCCGCTGGTACTGCCCGGAAACCAGCGGGTCGCCGAAATAAGACGCGGTCGGGTCGTCCTTGCGGCGGTCGCCGTAGGCGAGATCGAACGACCACGGCCCCCGACCCAGACGGGTGAATAATGTCTTGTCCTTTTCGCCGTCCATGTTGCTGGCCACGCCAGAGGCATCGGTACCAGCAGGCCCGCCACCGGGGTAATCAAAAAAACGGTCTTCACCATCAGCCTTGTAGGCGGACGCGGACACCAGCACGTCGACCCCGTTATCCAGCACCTTGCCCCAGGTCGCCCGCCCTTCCCGCGCCGCCCCCGGGTTCTGGTAGGAGACCGCCGTTTCGGCGCCGTCCATGCCTGCGCCGTTGCGGGTGATCACGTTGACCACGCCGAACAGCGCATTCTGCCCATACACCGCGCCGCCCGGGCCGGGAATGAATTCGATGCGTTCGACCAGGTCCATGTCGAGCGGCAACGCCCGCCCGAGCGCGGCACCGTCGTACACCACATCGTTCCACCGATTGCCGTCGACGGTGACGAGCACCCGGGTGTTGTAGTCGCCGGGCAGGCCGAACCCGCGGGTACCGACATAACTGTACTGGCGGTCATAGGTGGTGTGGATGCCGGGCAGGCTGGCCAGGGCATCGTTCAGCGTACGCCAGCCGAAGGTCTTGATCTGGCTGCGGGTAATGACGCTGACGGCCGCGGCGACCTCGCCCTGCTTCTGCTCATACTTGGAGGCGCCGATGATGGAGACATTCAGCAACTGTTCGAGGCTCAGCTCGGTGATGTCGTTGACGGTCGCTGCGGCGAGCGGCGATGCGGCCAGCAGGGGCAGGCTTAAAAGAATCGCCTGCATGAGCCGGAAACGGCTGCTGCGGCCTTGCGTGGGATGCTGTGAAATGAGGGAACTCGGGAGCGGGGGAATGCCAATATCGGTATTCAGGGCCGGGATTCTATTCATGCGATAGAGTCTTTCTTCAGGAAAGTTAATCCGCGAATCGATTTTTGGTATTTCAGCTGTTAGCTGTATCGGCCTTGATTGACTTGAACTTGAGACAAAAACTAGTCTTTAGGGGCCGGGGGGCGACAC
>JBFHXL010000113.1:0-5960 GCA_041599035.1 Thiobacillus sp.
ATATCAGGAATCCACCGTGCAGTTGCCGCTGCTGCTGCTGTTCACCATCGTCATCATCTACATGGTGCTGGCAGTGCTGTACGAGCATCTCGGCCATCCGCTGACCATCCTCACCGCCCTGCCCCTGGCCGGGTTTGGCGCCTTGCTGGTGCTGCTGCTGATGGATGAGGAACTCAATATCTTCAGCTTCGTCGGCATCATCCTGCTGGTGGGCCTGGTGAAGAAGAACGGCATCATGATGATCGATTTCGCCCTCACCCGGCAGCGGGCCGGACTGAGTGCGGAAGACGCCATCGTCGAGGCCTGCATGGTGCGTCTGCGGCCGATCATGATGACCACCTTTGCCGCCATCTTCGCCACCCTGCCGATCGCGATCGGCTTCGGTGCCGGCGGCGAGGCGCGCCGGCCGCTCGGCATTGCCGTGGTCGGCGGGCTGTTGTTCTCGCAGTTTCTCACGCTCTACATCACCCCCACCTTCTACGTCAGCATGGCGCGGGTCGAGGCGGCCCTGATCCGCTGGCGCGCGCGTTTTGCCTGAAGCGGACTTGCCTGCACCTGCCCGGCTTTCGCTTTCAGATTGAACGCGCCGCGGCCCGCCAGGGGCGGAACGGGGCGGCCTGTTCACTCCTTCCGTCAAATTTTGCAAGAGTCGGGCACGAAGCGTGGCGATTGATAAAATCAATCATAACAATCAATACTATCCGTTGGACCGATTGTTTGATGTTATCTATCATTATCAATGTATTGATTGATATCAGACATTAACCCGACAGGAGCCCGTTATGCAGAACACGAAATCCCCCACCATCCGGAACCTTGAAGCGGCCTTTGCCGGCGAGTCGATGGCCCATATCAAGTACATGTGGTTTGCGCGCCAGTGCCGCAAGGCCGGTGACGAAGCCACGGCCAAGGTGTTCGAGGACACGGCCGCGCAGGAAATGCTGCACGCCTTTGGCCATGCGGAACTGTTGTTCGCCGACGAGACCATGACGCCATCGAAGTGCCTGCAATACGCCATCGAGGGCGAAACCCACGAGTACACCGAGATGTATCCGAAGTTCCGTCACGAGGCGATGCAGGAAGGCCATGATGCGGCAGTAGCCGAAATCGACGAGCAGATCGCCGAATCGAAAGCGCATGCCGAGATGTTCAAAGGCGTGCTCGAAAAGGCCGCCAAGCGTTTCGCCGCGCTGGCCAAGGTGGAAGAGAAGCACGCCCGGCACTACCAGGCACAAAAAGACGCGATTGCGGCCTGATCGAATACTTAAACCAAATTGAACGCTTTGAAAGGAATCATGATGAAAACATGGCAATGTATTGTGTGCGGTTATGAATATGACGAGACCAAAGGCGACCCGGACCACGGCATCGCACCCGGCACGCGCTGGGAGGATGTGCCGGAAAGCTGGGAATGCCCTGACTGCGGCGTAGCGAAGATGGATTTCGAGATGGTTGAAATCGCAGCCTGATCGTCCTTGTCCCACCGTCGGCGCACTACTTGTGCGCCGATTTTTTTCAAGGAGCCCTATATGCATCCCATCGTCATTGTGGGGTCCGGCCTTGCCGGATACACGTTGCTCAAGGAGTTGCGCAAGCGCGACAGTACCACGCCGGTTACGCTCGTGACCGCGGATGATGGTGCGTTTTATGCCAAGCCCAATCTGTCGAATGCGCTTGCAGCCAAAAAAACGGCAGCGGACCTGGCAAGTGCCCGCGCCGAGACGCTGGCGGTTGACCTGAATGCCACCATCCTGGCGCATACGCGGGTGAATGCGATTGATACGGCAGCACAGCGCGTGCGCATGGATGACGGCGAACTGGCGTACAGCGCCCTGGTTCTTGCGCTGGGTGCCGACCCGATTCCGCACGGATTGAGCGGCGAGGGCGCGGCGGCCGTGCTGGCAGTGAATGATCTGGCCGATTATGCCGTTTTCCGCGAGGCCATCGACGACAAGAAACGCATCACGATCCTGGGTGGTGGCCTGATCGGCTGCGAGTTCGCCAATGATCTGGCGCAGGCCGGATTTACGGTTGATGTGGTGCACCTCGGGGACTGGCCGCTGGAGCGCTTGATGCCGGTCGAGGCCGGCCAGCGCCTGGCAGACGAACTGGCTGCGCTGGGAGTGACCTGGCATTTCGGACATGTGGCCAAGCGGGTCGAATCGGCCAGCGAAGGCTATCAGGTGGTGCTCGATGACGGCGCGACGATCGCAGCTGACGTCGTCCTCTCTGCAATCGGGTTGCGACCGCGCATCCAGCTGGCGCAGGCGGCGGGGATTGCGGTGGGTCGGGGGATCCAGACCAATCCGTTGCTCGAAACCGATGTGCCGAATGTCTATGCCATGGGTGACTGCGCGGAAGTCGAGGGGCTTAATCTGCCCTATGTCCAGCCATTGATGCTGCAGGCACGCGCGCTGGCCGCTACCCTGAGCGGAACCCCGACTCTGGTGATCTATCCGCCGATGCCGGTCATGGTCAAAACGCCCGCGCACCCGGTCGCGGTGTTGCCGCCCAAAATTGGTGCAAGCGGCAGTTGGAAAGTGGAATGCAACGACACCGGCGTCTGTGCGCTGCATGTGGACGAAAACGGCGGGCTGCAGGGCTTTGCGCTCACCGGCAGCGAAACCGGTCGTCGTGCGGCGCTGGTGAAAGAACTTGCCGCCTGAACGTTGGCAGGGTTTGTCTGCAGTTGCTGGCCGCTACGCGGTGTGCAATGGGCGGTCTTTGCCTCGGCTGACGGCATAATGGCTGGATAATGGCTGGCGCGGGCTGTTCATCATGGATCGGAGGAGGCATTCAGTGCGTGAGGTGATTCTGGAATCGACCCTGACCTGTCCTGTTTGTGGGCATGCCAAAACCGAGGTCATGCCCACCGATGCCTGTCAGTGGTTTTACGAGTGCGAGGGGTGCCGTGCGGTACTCAAGCCCAAGCCGGGCGATTGCTGCGTATTCTGCTCGTATGGAAGTGTGCCGTGCCCGCCGATACAGATAAGCGGCAAGCGGGCCGGGTGTTGTTCGTCTTGATGCGCGCTGTGCCTGGCTGTTCTTGTTATGGATTGACCGGCAGTCCGCGTGCAATCCAGCCGGGGCCAGCGCTGCTGCCGCGCATGCCTTCCTTGATGTTGTAGACGTGGGTGAAGCCGGCGGTGTGAAGCGTCTGCCGTGCATTCTCCGAACGGTTTCCCGCCTGGCTGATGAGCCCGATGGCTGCGTTTTTGTCGCCCTGGACCTTGTCGCTGACCTGCCGGACAAAGCCCGCCTCGCCCTGCGTGCTGGACATGTCGATATGCAGCGCACCTTTGGCAACCCCCGTGTTCTTCCATTCGTCGGGCCGCTGGACGTCGATCAGGGTGAGCTGACCGGACTGGACCATGGCATAGGCATCGGGTGCGCTCAGTATTGAATCGCGATCTTTGGAGCAGCCATGCAGCATCAGCATGAAGATGGCGATGATGGCAACGGACAGTCGTGGCACCGACATGGCGGCTCCAGGGAAACGGGACAGGCCATAGTGTATCCGTGGACACCCGCGCTGTGTAGCGCGGCACCCGCATAGCCAGAAGCGTCCGCTTGCGCGAGAATGCCGCATGGACATTTTCCGCATCTTTCACCTGCAGTGCGCGCGGCGGCTGCCCGCGCTGCCCGACACCCATCCCTGCTCGCGCCTGCATGGCCATTCGTTTGAGGTCGAGCTTACCCTTAGCGGCGACCTCGATCCCGCGCTGGGATGGGTGCTTGATTTCGCTGATATCGAGTCGGCCTGGCGGCCCATCCATGCGCAGCTCGACCATCGTAATCTGAACGATATCAAGGGGCTGGACAACCCCACCAGCGAGAATCTGGCCGTGTGGATCTGGCAGCAGATCAAACCGGCGCTGCCCGGTTTGTCGCAAGTCAAGGTGATGGAAACGCACGATTCGGGCTGCGTCTACCGAGGTTTTCCGTGACGGCGGAGTCGGGAGGCGGGCTGCCTGAACGGAGCGGGCTGGGGGCCTGCTCTGATTGCCGTTACTGGGGCCCGAGCACCCGCAGCACTTCTTCCATGGTGGTGACGCCCTGTGCGACCTTGTCGCGTGCATCGTCGAGCAGGGTCTTCATGCCCTTCGCTTTCGCCATATGGGTGATGTCCCGAATGCTGCCGTTGCTGGTCATCAAATGCTTCAGTTCCTCGTCCGGAATCAGCACTTCGTAGAGGCCGAGGCGGCCGCGGTAACCGCTGTTGTTGCAATGTTTGCAGCCCTTGCCGTGATAGGTCGGCAAGGGATCGCTGGCGAACAGGCCGCTCAGGCGTTGGCGCTGCTCCGGTGTGGGCTGCACCGGTTCGCGGCAATGCTCGCAGATCTTGCGCACCAGACGCTGCGCGATGATGCCTTCCAGCGCCGAGGCGATGACGTAGGGCTTGAGCCCGAGGTCGAGCAGGCGCGAGATGGTTGCAATGGCCGAATTCGTATGCAGGGTGGAATACACTAGGTGTCCGGTGAGCGCGGCATGGAAGGCCACTTCCGCCGTTTCAAAGTCGCGAATTTCCCCGATCAGAACGACATCCGGATCCTGGCGCAGGATGGAGCGCAGCACCACGGGAAACGACAGTCCGATCTTTTCCTTGATCAGCACCTGACCTGCCATGTCCATGTAGTACTCGACAGGGTCTTCAATGGTCACGTAGTTCTTGCCCGGCGATGCGTTGTGCTGCAGCAGGGCATACAGCGTTGAGGTCTTGCCGCTGCCGGTGGGGCCGGTTGTCAGGACGATGCCCTGCGGCTTGTCCACCAGATTGAGGATCCGCGGCAGTTCCTGTTTGGAAAATCCGAGCGTGTCCAGGTTAAGGATGGCGGAATTGCGATCCAGAATCCGCATCACGATTTTCTCGCCGTTGATGGTCGGCAGCGTCGAGATGCGCAGATCGACCATGCGCAGCGTGGACTTGATGGTGATGCGTCCATCCTGTGGCCGGCGCCGTTCGCTGATGTCCAGTTCGGACATGATCTTCAGCCGCGACACCAGCGACTGGTGCAGATGGTGGGGAATATGGATCTTGTCGGTCAGCACGCCGTCGATGCGCAAGCGCACCACCACGCTCTTGGTGCGCGGCTGAATATGGATATCGCTGGCGCCGAGCCGGATCGCTTCCAGAATGATCGCGTTGACCAGGCGGATCGCCGGCGGTTCTTCCGTTCCGCGCAGCAGATCTTCCAGCGAAGCGTCGGCCTCATCGTCGAGGACGATTTCGATGCCCTCGTAGGGGTCGACGCCGCCGACGATGGTTTCGAGATCGCTGAAATCTACGGATTCACTGCTGCCATAGACCTCCTGGAGCTTGGTCTGGATGGCCGCCAGATTGGCCATCACCGGCTGGATTTCCAGTCCCGAGACGAAGCGCAGGTCGTCGAGCAGGCCCGCATCTAGCGGATCCGCCATGGCCAGCAGCAGCCGCCGCCCGTCGATGCGCAGCGGCACCACCAGCTGCCGCTCGCAGAAGCTTTGCGGGATGAGCGAGGACACGGCCGGATCGACCTGAATCTCCGGCAGGGCGATTTCCTCGATCAGCATGTCCTTGCGCAGGATGTCGCGGATCGCGCGCTCGGAGATCCAGTCGCGTTCGAGCAGAATCTTGATCAGCGGCTCCTTGCGCTGCTGCTGCAGGCGGTGCAGTTCCTGCACCTGCGGGCCGTTCAGGAGGTTGCGATTGCTCAGCATGATCGCGAGCTGGCTGCGATTGGTCACCGCCAGCTTGGACAGGGCTGCGATTTCATTCGACTTGAGCGCATTCTCCTTCTGCAGCGCCTTGTTCTTGCCGATCAGTTCGTACTGTTCGAGCGCCAGGGCGACCGTGACCCGCAGGTCATCATCGTTCCAGGGTTTGAGGATGAATTTGTAGACCGCACCTTCGTTGATGGCCGACATGATCGCGCCGGTGTCGGCGTGTCCCGTCAGCATGATGCGGATCAGTTCCGGGTGCA
>JBFHXL010000114.1:0-5958 GCA_041599035.1 Thiobacillus sp.
GTCGAGGCGGTCCTGATACTGGCGCGTGGTGATCACGTCGCCGTAAAACTCGGGCGCGGTGTCGAGATTGTGGTTGTAGTAGTCGAGGCCGGCCGCCTTCAGTTGTTCGGCCTGGCCTTCCTTCAGCATGCCCAGCGTGGCACAGGTTTCCAGTCCCAGCGCCTTCACTTCGCGCACCATGTCGAGCACCGGGTCGAGATCGTGCTGCTTCGGTCCGCGCCAGGCCGCACCCATGCAAAAGCGCGATGCGCCGGCGTCCTTGGCGGCACGGGCGGCCACCAGCACGTCATCCAGATTCAGCAGGCCCTGTTTTTCGACCCCGGCATCGTAATGCACCGACTGCGGGCAATAGCCGCAATCTTCGGAGCAGCCACCGGTCTTGATCGACAGCAGCGTCGACAATTGCACCCGGTTGGGGTCGAAATTCGCACGGTGCACGGTCTGCGCCTGGAACATCAGGTCGGCAAACGGCAAGGCGAACAACGCCTCGATCTCGGCCATGGGCAGGCGTGTTACAGGTTGGGTCATGTCATTCATTCAGGGTTTGCCTCGTAAAATCATCAAGCGATGCGGGCGTCATGCGCAACGTGCACATGGCGCCCTATTGGCGGTTCACAGCTCCACGTCGATCGTCATGTCCGCCCACGGCTCGCGCACGGCCTTGTACATATCCAGCAGCGCCCACGGCACGATAATCGTTACCGCCAGCCCCAACACCAGCATCAGTCCCTGCCAGCCGCCCAGCAAACCGTAAAGCGGCTGGCCGAACACCACCAGGCTGCCCATTACGCCGTAATAGCGGTAGCCCGCCCATTTGTTGTAATGGGTGGCGCGTGCATTGGGATGGTGGGCGATGCTGGCGTACACGAATATCGAAGCGCCGAGCCAGATCATCACCGGCGGCAGGGACAGCACAAAGGGCAGAAAACCGATCTTGTGCCCGGCCAACAGCTTGCCGAGCAGCAACGCGGTCAGCGATATCATCAGCACCGCCACGGTAATCATGTTGAACAGCAGTGCAGCGAAGCGGGAGGACGAGGCCGGGATGACGCGTTTGACTTTCATGGCGCGGATTTTCGGGGGGCACGCCATCCCTGTCAAATTTTTCCGGAATTCAGATTGAACATCTGATTAATTATTGACCCGCCTTAAAATCAGGACCTTCGACTCCGGTTAAAAACAGGAGTATGGTGGGCAGCGATAGAAAAACAGCATCACAACTAGCGGGTTTCTTTTCCTGAAAGGCACGTATCACGCCACACTCAGCCCCTCTCCGCCGAGCTTCACTTCCGCCAACGCGCTTCACTTTTCCACTGGCAGCGCCTGGGTGGAGGTAAGCGCACCCATGAAATTTGCGTTTGCTCTCGGTCTGCGCGGCCGTCTTGTCCTGTTGGTGCTGGCCGCGTTCCTGGCGATCCTCAGCTTATTCGTGAAGCATGCGATCGATCATGGTGCCGAAAGAAAAACTCAGGCCAACGCGCATCTTTTGTTCGCCGCCCAGTTGATCGCTGCCCGACAGCAGCGGATTGTGACACGCTCCGAGGACTTGCTGGACGACCTGATGACGCGTGAAGCCCTGCACGCCGACGCCTCAGCCGAATCGTGTACGCATTTCCTGGCTTCGTATATCGGGCAGGAGAAAATGTATCTGCAATTGGGCCAGGTGCGGCCAAATGGCGATCTCGCCTGTGCAGCGGTCCCCTCCGCCCAGCCAGTCAATCTGGCCGACCGGGACTGGTTTCAAGCGGCACTCAAGTCATCCACGATGGTCGTCAGCGGAATGACGAGCGGCCGCATCATCGACAAGCCGGTTGTCGTCTTTGCCAAGGCACATCACGACCCCGCGGGAACGGTGGCCGGGGTTATTTTTCTGTCGCTCGACCTGGAATGGCTGCGCAAGGAGTTACCCAAGTACGCGGCTCTGGATACGGAACATATCGCGGTCGTGGACAGCATGGGGAGACTGCTCTTGCGCTATTCCGACCCGGATGAAAAAGCCGGCCTCGGCATCGTCGACCCGTTTTATATCAAGGCTCTTGCCGACCACGGGGGGCAAGGAAGCGCCGAGCGGGCCGGGATCGACGGCATCGTGCGCATGACGGCTTTCAGCCCCCTTCTGGAAACGATCGAAGGCCCGCTGTATGTGTGGCTGGGCGTGCCGAAGGCAGTGGTGATGGCGCCCATACAGGACGGGACCGTTTTTTTTCTTGGCCTGGGCACGACGATACTGCTGGTGGTTCTGGCACTGGTGTTCTGGGGCAGCGAGAAACTGCTGACCGGTCCCCTGCGGACGCTCTCCACCGCGGTCGCCCGTTTCGGCACGGGTGAGCGCACCGCACGTACAGGCCTGCCGCACAGCGAGGACGACATCGGCCAACTGGCCCGGGCCTTCGACCGCATGGCGGAATCAATTCAGTCGGGCGAAAGAAAACTGACACGCGCCAGCCGGGCACTGCACGTGCTCTCAGCCGGCAATCGCGCCATGATGAGTGGCAACACCGAGCAGGAACTGGCCGAAACGATCTGCCAGATTCTCGTCTCGACGGGAGGATTCAGGTTTGCCTGGGTGGGCCTGGCCAAACATGAAGGGGGCACATGTATATCCCCGCTGGCGTTCTGGAACATGCCCGAAGGCTTTCTTGACGATTCCGGCCTCACCTGTGACGACACGGCAGCCGGGCAAAGCCCAACCGGCAAGGCGATCCGTCAGGGGATCGCCGTTGCCTCGAACAATGTCCATACCGACCCGGATTACGCGCCCTGGAGAGATCGGGCACAGCGTTATGCCTATGCCGCCACGCTGGCCCTACCGCTGCGACAGGATGGCACTGTCATCGGCGCACTGAATATCTACGCGGCCCAACCGGACAGCTTTGACGAGGAGGTCATCAGGCTGCTTGGCGAATCCGCCAACGACCTGGCCTTCGGTATTTCGACACTGCGCGCACAAATTCGCCAGAAACAGACCCAGGCCGCGCTGAAGACAGCCGAGGAGCGATTCAGCGCGGCGGTTGAAGCCAGTCTCGATGCGCTGTTCATTTTCAGGGTCGTGCACGGTGCAGATGACGCCGTCTCCGGTTTCGAGGCTATCGACGCCAATACCCGTGCGGCGCAGATGCTGGGGGTGCCTCATGAACAGATCATCGGGCACCAGCCCGCTGAATTGATCCCGGCGTTAAGCGGTTTTTCCGACAAGTTGATTGCCGTACTAAACTCCGGCACCCCGCTGGAGGAGGAATTCTCATACGACACCCCCGAGCATAAAGCCCGATGGCTGCGCGTTCAGGTCGTTCGGACAGCAGACGGCCTTGCCGTTTCCGCACGCGACATCACGGCTTGGAAAATGGCATCGGCCGAAATCCGGCAACAAAACAGGCTCAGGACGATGATCCTGAAAGCGTCCGGGGAAGGCATTTTTGGTGTGGACCGGGAAGGGCGCACCACCTTCATCAATCCAGCCGGCGTCGGGATGCTGCAATGGACCGAAGACGAGCTCATGGGCCAGGTCATGCATGGCCTGCACCATCACACGCGGGCCGACGGCAGCGCCTATCCGGACAAGGAATGCCCGATCTACGCGGCCTATCGGGACGGCGAGGTCCACCGGGTGGATGACGAAATATTCTGGCGCAAGGATGGCAGCCATTTCCCGGTCGAATATGTCAGCACGCCGGTTTTCGACGAAGAGGGCAATCTGGCCGGCGCAGTGGTGAGCTTCAGCGACATCAGCGAGCACAAGGCGCGTGAGCAGGCCCTGGCGCACGCTGTCCGCATCATGAAAACCCTGAGCACCGTCAATCAGGGGCTGGTGCATGCAATTAACGAGCCGCAACTGCTGCAGGACGTGTGCACGGGGATTGTCGAGCATGGCGGATATCGCATGGCCTGGGTGGGCTTTACGGACGACAATCCGGAAAAGACCGTCACGCCCGTCGCCTGGGCCGGCGTCGAGGACGGGTATCTGGCCCAGCTGAAGCTGAGCTGGGCCGATACGGAACGGGGCCAGGGACCGGCCAGCCGTGCGATCCGCACCGGCGAAACGCAGCTGGTCCGCGACATCGCTTCCGACCCCGGCTATGCCTTGTGGCATGAGCTGACTGAAAAACATGGCTATGCGTCGAGTTATGCCTACCCCTTGACGGTTGCGGGCCAGCGGATCGGCGTACTGTGCATTTATGCAGCGGAGGTCGATGCCTTTGACGCGGAGGAAATCACGCTGCTGGCCGAACTGGGCGATGATCTCGCCTACGGCATCGAGACCCTGCGCACCCGGACCGAGCGCGACCGCATCACTTATGCCCATGCGCATCATGCGGAAATCCTGCAAAAAAGCCTGGAGGATTCCATCCGCGCCATTGCCTACACCGTGGAGATGCGCGATCCCTACACGGCCGGACACGAGCGCCGGGTTGGGGAACTGGCCGTGGCGATCGCCGAGGAAATGGGGCTGCCGCAGCACAAAATTCAGGGGATCCGGTTGGCCGCCACGGTGCACGATCTGGGAAAAATCAACATCCCGGCTGAAATCCTGTCCAAGCCCGGCAAGCTCAGCGACATCGAATTCATGCTGATCCAGACCCACCCCATGGCCGGCTACGATATCCTGAAGGACGTGGAATTTCCCTGGCCCATCGCCAAGATCGTCCTGCAGCATCACGAGAAGATGGACGGATCAGGCTATCCGCAGGGACTCAAGGCCGAAGAAATCCTGCTCGAGTCGCGCATCATGACCGTGGCGGACGTGGTGGAGGCCATGTCCTCGCACCGGCCCTATCGCCCGACCCTGGGGATCGAGGTGGCGCTGGAGGAAATCGAGCGCGGCAAGGGAAGCCATTATGATCCGGTCGTGGCCGACGCCTGCCTGAAACTGTTCCGCGAGGGCCGGTTCGCGTTTCAGCAATGAAGCCGGCGGCGGCCGTTGGCTGATCCGAAGCGCGTCAGCCCGCCTGGGTCCGGATTCAAAACCGGTACGGTCCCGTTGCAGTCATGTCAGGGTTTACACAATGCGTGTATTGGCGGTCCCCCCGATAAAACGATGGAATCCAAAGCCGCATGATGCTGCATAGCTGTTTGCTGTGCGGGGCGGACGCAAGCGGGCGGGCGCTGTGTGCCGGCTGCCGCGCCGACCTGCCCTGGCACGGCCCGGCACACTGCCCGCAGTGCGCCACGCCTTCGCCGGGGGGACAGCTGTGCGGTGCCTGCCTCAGACAACCGCCGGCATTCGACCGCACCGTTGCCGCGCTGGCCTACACGTTTCCGCTCGACCGCCTGATCCCACATCTGAAATACAACGGGCGACTGGCCGTTGCGCCGGTGCTGGGCGACCTTCTCGCGCAGGCGGTGGCAAACAGCCCGCGGCCCGACCGCCTGATTGCCATGCCGCTGCACGCGACACGCATCCGCGAGCGCGGCTTCAACCATGCCACGGAAATTGCCCGCGGTGTGGCGCGGCAGCTCGAGCTCACGCTCGACGCAAAAAGCTGTCAACGCATCCGCGACACCCCGCCGCAAATGGGTTTGAAGCACGCCGCCCGGCGCCGCAATGTGCGCGGCGCGTTTGCCTGTTCGGAAGAGCTTGCGGGGCTGCACATTGCACTGATCGACGACGTCATGACCACCGGAACCAGCCTCGATGAACTGGCGGCGACGCTGAAGCGTGCGGGCGCACGCGAGGTGAGTTGCTGGGTGGTGGCACGGACGCCGCCGCCGGGTGATTCCGGGCGCGATCGCCAGGCCCCGGCTTGATGCAAGGCGGCGCGCCGATAGCCGGCGTTGCGGCCCGCAAATGAATTCAACTGTAGATTTCTTCCACCGCGAATATGCGCCGATGCTCACGAATTGCATAGCGATCCGTCATCCCTGCGATGTAGTCCGACACGGCGCGGGCACCCGCCAGCGATTCGCGTTCCTGGTATTTGGGCGGCAGCAGACGGGCATCGCCGGCAAACGCGGTATAGA
>JBFHXL010000115.1:0-5936 GCA_041599035.1 Thiobacillus sp.
ATCCGGGACGTACGGGAAACACGCTATTCCTTGATGCGCGGTTTTTTCCGGGGCACCAGCGACGTGGACGACGAACTCGACCAGAAGTCGCAGCCGCGCCTGCATACCGTGCTGATCACCCAGGGCGCGGCGGCGGCCGGACGTTCATTGCAGGATCTGGCACTGGATGACCTGCTGGTGGAGGTGGTGGCAATCCGCCGCCAGGGAATCAAAGGGGTCGATCCGCAGCCCGAAACCGACATCCAGGTCGGGGATGTGTTGATGCTGCGCGGTGCCGCCGATGGACTGGCGGCGGCGGAGATCAGGGTGCTGCAGGGCTGACGCTTGAAGTCGGGGCACTGCTGAAATGAAAAGGCCCGCCGAAGCGGGCCGGTGTCAGTCAGGGGTTGAGTTAAATCCCCATGCAGACGGTGTAGGCCGTGGAATCGACAATGCTTGTCGTTGCAACGGGTGCACCCGGTGTGCTGGTGACGGTGCCCACCATCATCGATCCTGTGGCGGTATTGCTGTCATCCAGTTGGATATCGAGTTGCTTGGCATATTTGCCGAGAATGCCTGTCGAGCAGATGAAATAGCTGCCGTTGATCCCGGTGAACGGTTTGGCGCTCTGGATGCCGATGCGGCCGCCCAGGGCATTGAGCGGCGGGTAGTCCGTTGCCCCGGTGGTAGTGGAGCCTGGGGCCAAGCCGGCCAGCCGGACGTGTTGCCAGAACAGGTAGGATTCCTCGGTAGTGGTTGTGCTGTCCCAGGCACCTTCGATAACGCCATTGCCCTTTGTGCCGCCTGTGCTAGCGTTAGTGCCCGACACATGCGTATCGGCGGCTGAATCATCTCCGGGCAGGGCCCTGAACTTGTCCTGGTAGCCGTAGATGAACAGCGGCACGTTTCTGAAATCGGTGGCAAGATTCTTCACCCGCGCGCTGTTGATCAGTTCTTGCCCCTTGAGAATACCGCCGAGCAAGAGGCCGATGATGACCAGCACAATGGCGATCTCGATCAGGGTAAAACCCGACTGGCGTTTCGGGAAATTGGGATGAGACATGCTTGAGCACTCCAGTATATTATTTATACTGGACGCGAAATGCAAAATACATGCCAGGCGCTGGCTTTATATAATTAGTTGATAACAAATGACAAAAATATTCATTGCGCTTCCGGGTCAAGCTGGATTTGACGAAAATACGACTCATCTGTCGGAATTTAGACAGTTCTCTCGCGGCAGGCTGAAGCGGCTTGGCTCGGTTTTCGGGGCGGAAAGCCGCTAGCATGTGTCATGCTGCCTCTTTTTTGCTTCCATAGCGCTCCACATGACTGACTATACCGAGACGACATCTCGCCTCGCCTGGCTGACCTCGCTGGCCACCCTGTTTACGCGCGTCGCGTCAGGACGCTGGCTGGCCTTGATGCTGCTGGCCTTGCATGCCGCGGTCGTGCTCGATGCCGAAGCGGCGGTGACGCGCGCATTCCTGTTGGCGCATTACGGGTTGTTTTTGCTGTGGCAGCCGCTGGTGCGCAGCGAAGCGCGTATCGAGCCACGCCTTGCGCTGCCGGTGTTTGCCATGGCAGCGCTGCTGGTGCTGGTCGACAGCACCTGGGTGATGGCGCTGTGGCTGGCGATCCTGGCGGGGCTGGTCGGCGCGGTCGCGACGTCTCAAAACGAGCGCGGACAGCGGGTGGCCTACCTGCTTGCGCTGGCCTATCTGCTCGCATTGTTGCTGGCCTGGATCTTGCCGCAAACGCTGGCCGGCACGTCTCTGCCCGATGAATTCCAGATGGGGGTGCGATACGGCTTGCCGCTGCTGCCGTTGGCGATTCTGTTCCTGCCCGCCACGCGCCAGCGCAGCAATTCGTCGACGCTCGATTTCATCTATGGCCTGATGCTGTCGCTGCTCATCATGGTGATGGCGCTTGGCGTGTTTGCCGTGGTGGCGGTGGCCAAGGTGAGCTATGCCTGGGCGCTGGTGCAGACGCTGCTGGGGATGGCCGCACTGCTGCTGATCCTGTCGTGGCTGTGGAATCCGCGTGCCGGGTTTGCCGGGCTGGGGCAGGTCACCTCGCGCTACCTGCTGTCAGTGGGCCTGCCGTTCGAAGGCTGGGCGCAACGACTGGCGACCCTGGCCGAACGCGAGCGTGACCCGGAGTCTTTTGTAAACGATGCGCTCACCGACCTGCATGAGCTGACCTGGATACGCGGCGGCCGCTGGCAGGCGGCGCGCGGCGAGGGGACGTTCGGCGAGCCCGCCGAGCATGGCGTGAGCCATGCGTTTCACGGCCTCAGCCTGACCTGGCAATCGCCGCGTCCGCTTACCCCCGCGCTGGCGCTGCACGTGCGGCTGCTGTCGCAATTGCTGGGCTATTTTTATGCGTCCAAGGTGCGCGAACAAACCCTGCGTGAACAGGCTTACAGCCAGGCCATACACGACACCGGTGCGCGTCTCACGCACGACGTGAAGAACATCCTGCAGTCGCTGAAAACCCTGCTCGCCGCCGCCGACACCTCCACCCCTGACGACAGCGAGCGCCTGCTGGCGCTGATGAAACGCCAACTGCCGCAGCTGGCGTCGCGCCTGTCGCAAACCGTCGACAAGCTCAAGCAGCCGGCTGAAATGGATGCTGCCTATATCCCGGCGAAGGACTGGTGGACGGCCCTGCTGACGCGTTACGAACACGACGACGTGCAGTTCTTTGCCGATGCCATCGACGACACGCCTCTGCCGCAGGATCTGTTCGACAGCGTGGTCGACAACCTGTTGACCAATGCTCTGCGCAAGCGTCAGCACGAACCAACTGTTGCGGTGGCGGTGCGCCTGGCGCTGCATCCGCAGGTGAGCCTGTTAGTGACCGACAGCGGTGCCCCGGCGCCCGATCATGTGGCACGCAATTTGTTCCAGAGCCCGGTGGCGTCGGATTTCGGTCTGGGGGTGGGCCTGTATCAGGCCGCGCGGCAGGCCGCACGGTCGGGATTCCGGCTGGATCTGCCTGACAATCAGGCGGGGCGGGTGACGTTCCGCCTGGAGGCTACGGACAGCCGCCCGCAGGACACACGCGACTTCTAAGCAGACTGTCAGAAATCCACACTACCAAATCGTCGAATTCTTTGGCCTGCTCCGCAGCAGACCCGTCAGCCGGTTTATAGGGCGTGCGGCTGACAAATTTGACATCGGAATTGATGTTTTCCAGTTCATCCGCGCTGGTTGGTGTCTTTAGCGTGTTGCCATTGACATTTTGGGCACCCCAACCATTCGACCCGTATGAAACCACCACCGCAGGCACATTGCTTGCCACATCGGCAACTGTGCAACTGCTGGTGCTGCACACCTGAATATCGCCGCTATCCGTGTTCAGGAAACCGTTCGAATTCGAGAATGACGCGGTGACGCGATAGCGCAGGCGGTTTCCCCATGCGTCCTGCGCGGCAGTTCCCAAGCTGACCCATGGATAAAATCCTTCTGCTGTCGGGCACGCGCCGCCGCCGTCGCGGGTTTCCTCGATTCCGTCTCCGCCTGTGTCCGGACAGGGGAGATAAGGCTGGCCTGCGTTTTGGTGGGTCAGTGCATAGCCGATGATTGCTTCGTGGGCCTGCTCCAGCGTCCGCTGTGTTTCCGCTATCCGCCGTGCCTGAATCTGCGCCGACAGCGGCATCGCCAGCCCGCCGATCAGGATGGTGATGATGACCAGCACGATGGCCAATTCGATCAGGGTGAAGCCGCGCTGGTTCGTCATGGCGTGCTTCCCTTTACGTCTGCGGCTGCTTCGGCCGGGCTGGACGGTGCCGGGCGCAGCACCTGATACGGCTCGTACACCTTGCCGTCGGCGCGGATCTGGCCGGGCTTCAATCCCTTCACGCTGGACGCACCGGCCTCGGCCTTGCCGTCGACCCAGCGCGTGGTTTTACCGTCGGAGCGGATCACCACGCCGTCATAGCGCAGGGGGGCCGGCGCGCTATCGGACCAGCCCGGTTTGCCGGTGGCATGGTGGATGCGCGCGTTTTCGAGCTGGGCGCGCTGGTCGGGTGTGTAGAACAGGCGGCCGGGATCGGCAGCAAGGCTGGCGCCGTACATGCCGAGCGTGACCAGTAAAAGCACGGACGTGTGGATGCGCCGGACGGTGTGCTGATTCATTTGACCACCTTGTCGTCAGTCGCCACGGTAAACCACAGCAGTTCACATTCGGCCTGCAGGTGCGGTTCGTTGACGGCTTCAAAAGGCACTTCGTTCAGACGCGACAGGCGACAGCCCTGAACGTGAACCACTCCCGGTGCGCGCGCCGCGAGGGCGGCGAGAAAGCGTGTCAGATCCGTTTCCACCAGCAGCGGCATCGTGAGGGTCATGGCCGTCTGGCCAAGCGGCAGTCCCTGGGCGAGCGCGGGAGGCGCCGGCGCGCGGGGCGTCAGACGATAGTCCAGACCATAGAGTCCGGCCTCGCGGTTGGCCAGTTGCGCCGCCTCGATCCAGGCCAGGCGGTCTTCAGGCCCGACAAAGCCGCGCACGGCAAGGGCCTGATAATCGGCCAGGTGGGTGGCGATGAGCTGCCGCTGCTGGCTGCTGCGGTCGAGCTGCTGGCGTGCCCCATTCAGTGCGCTGCGTTGCTGTTGCAGGGCCAGTGTGGCGTCTTGTGTCACGCTCCAGCTCCACAGCGCCCCCGCCGTTGCCAGCAAAAGCGACACGAGCACCAGCAGCATCGATACTTTGAGTGAGGCGAAGGGAGGAAGCTTCATGGGCGCACCTCGCGGTAGATCAGACTGACGCTGAACGGTGCGGTTGGCGCTTTGCCCGCGCCATCGTATGTCCTGCCGGTCAGGGTGTTGCTGGAGTCGGCATTCACCGGGCTGTTGCGCAGCGTCACGTCATGCAGAGCGGGTACGTCCTGCAGTGTGCGGACGAAGCGTTCGATGCGCTGCATGGCGGCGCGGTAATTGCCGTCGAATGGGATCAGGGCGGCATCGAGGGTGACGCTCACTTCGTCCTCTGGCGTCAGGGTGTCATCGGACCAGTTCAGATTTTCCAGCCTGATGTCGGGCATCATCTCCAAGGCCCGGCCGATGGCAGCAAACAATGCGCGCGTATCGGTTTGGCGGGTCTCGAGCTGACGCGCCAGCGCCACGGTTTGTGCCAGCTGCTCGGGTGCGGTGGCCTGCGTGGGAAAGGTCCGGACAATGGCCTGGTAGCGGTCGCTGAGTTGCCGGTATTGCTGGCTTGTCTGTTGGGCCTGGTCGTTCAGGTCCTTCGCGTTCAGCCAGTAGGCAGCGGTGATCGCCACCCCCAGCAGCGCAATGAAGCCGGCTGCCGTATACAGGTTGCGGCGCCAGCAGAATTCCGTGTGGCGCTGCAGCAGATCGGGCGGCGCCAGGTTCAGTTGCACGGCCGTGCCCGCAATCGCCGCCAGGGGGGCAATCTCCGGGATGGTCGTCAGGAAGTTGTCGGGGATGTGCAGGGCATGGGCGAGGCTCGGTATGTCGATCAGCCGGGTGCTGAATGCGGGATCGGCATTGAGCGGCGCCTGTGCGCTGTCGAGGTGGCCGCCGGGATCAAGCAGCACCACGTGCAGGCGTGCTTCACGCGGCAGGATGCGCTGGCCGGTCAGATACAGCTGCGTTTTGGAAATTTCGTCGGCCGCATTGCCCGGCAGTTGGGTCGGGGTGTCGCTGCCGATCAGGCGCGAAAAACGCAGCAGGCCATTATGGTAGTAGGACAGTCGCAGGCTGTTGTTGAGCCGATAGGCGAGCAGCGTATGCGGTTCCTGCACCCGCAGTTTGGCCAGCAGGTGCTGGCATGCCATCGCCAGCGGGGTGATGTCGGACAGCGGCACGCGTTCACGATGCAGCACGCTCAGCCAGGGTGTCAGCCATTCGGCATCGGTCAAAGCGGCCAGCAGATAGCGGTCATCGCGGCGTCCTGTCGCTTCACGCGACTGTCGCCAGGCCCCGGTAAAGCGTG
>JBFHXL010000116.1:0-5932 GCA_041599035.1 Thiobacillus sp.
CCAGCGCCTATGGAAACGCTGAACAAGTCCTTCGACAGGCTCAGGACGAACGGCAAGTAGTTGATTTCGTTCGTGGTGAGCTTGTCGAACCACACAGCAAACCAGCTTGTTCAGCGCTTCCCTATCAATCTCACGTCCTTTCCATCGAAACCCTTTCGCGGGAAAGCCCGCTCCAACACACCCCGCAACCCCTGTGGGAGCGGGCTTGCCCGCGATTGCCAACCGCGGCGACCTTCAGTCTAAAAATCAGCCCGCACGTTGGCAAACAGGGACTTAAATTCGTACTTCTCGGCAGTTATGTTGGAATCTCGTCGCCCGACGCGCATGCCGACATCCAGCGATACGGTCTGGGTCGGCGCATAGTTCAGCGAGAGCGAGGCTTCAAGCGTGTCATCGTTGCGCTGCGGCTGCGATAAGTCCCGATCCGGGTCGCCTTTAAAATCGCGGTTCTCATACGTTGTGCCGACATTCAGGCGCCATTTCTCGCGCACCAGCCAGACGCCGTTTACGCTTGAGCCTGTTTTAAGCACCGAAGAAGCATTGGTGTCCTGCGCGCCGCCCAACTCCCGGTAAGCCGACACGCTCAGCAGCGTTTTACCCGTTGCGTACCAGTCTGCCGACATCCGCCCCGCAAAGCCGCTGTAATCGGGGCGTTGCTTGAGTTGCGGCTCAAAAAAGCTGAACGTCCCCCGCAGGACGTTTTCGTATTGACGGTCCACCCAGCCGGCCTGACCGCGCAACGTCAGCTTGCCGGACACGCGCCAGTCGCCCAGCAGGTTGTATTCGGTTTGTTTGTAGCTGTTGTCCGCCACCTCGTCGGGCAAAACAAGCCCAAAAAACGAGATGTAATGCAAAAACTGCGGATTGGGGAATTCAGCATCCATCCTTCGCACCTGTCCGCGCAGGCTGCTGCCCTTGGGCGTACGATAGATCAAGGCAGCGTCATACGCCTGCTGCCGGACATCCTGCGAAGCCTGCGACGATGCACTGTTGGCATTGTCCACATCCTCGACCCCTCCCCCGATCCGCCAGCGCGGGTGAAATTCCCATTCGGCCCGGCCAAAGCGGCGCTTTCGCGTCACCTGGTTGTTGACCAGCCCCACGCTGTCGAAATTGCTCTGGCTAAGCGATTCAGCAGCGCCCAGGTTGCCCGTCAGCCGGTTCCCCACCCGCCAGTTCCAGGTGGCCTTGTAATCGTTGTTGTCGGAATCGTAAACCGTGTTGCGATCGTAGCGAACCAGGGTCTTGGTCGCATTGACGATAACTTGCTGGCGACCCGGCTTCCAGTCCACGTTCAGTCCGGCGCTCAGCACGTCGTATTGTTCGGACCGTTGCTGCACCTGCGAATATTCGCTCTTGGCCAGGCGGAACAGGTTGCTGTCATAAAAGTGGCCCAGGGACACAAACGGCCGAAACGTATCGCCCTCCTTCGCCTGCGCCGGCAGCGCCAGCAGCGCGCCCAGCGCCATGGCCAATCCAGCGCCGGCATTTACCCATGCCGCTCGGCCCGAGCGTGAAGGGCGAAGCGCCCATTCAAGCATCCCCAGCCCCATTCGCCCCAGCTCCGTCGAGAGGCGGCCCCCACCCCCGTTCGCCCTGAGCCTGTCGAAGGGCATGCCTGTCCCCTCCCGCACAGCGCCGCCGGATGGCTGAACACTAAATGCATCAACGGACTTCTGGCCTTCGACAAGCTCAGGCCGAACGGTGGAATGCCGGGAGCCATTCCCGCCCGGCAGCCATGCAAAATGTGAAGCCCGCCTCACCAAAAACTCCACTGGCCGGTGGTCACGACATAGACGCCCAGCGCGCCGTTGGTGACGGCATGCGCGGCGATCGGCGCCCACAGGCTGCGCGTGCGTATATAAAGCCAGCCATAGGCCAGGCCGGCAACCAGCCCGGCCAGCCACTGCAGGTGCTCGACGGCAAACAGCGCGCTGGCGATGAACAGCGCCTTGAGGCCGATCTGCGCCGGTTCCAGCGCCATAAAATCGTTCTGCTGCACCCAGCGCTGCAAAAACGAACGCCAGAACAACTCTTCCATCACCGGCACCACCAGCGCCGCGCCGGCGATGCGAAACGCCACCAGCAGCCAGTCGATTTGCCCCGCGTCATCGGTCGGGTTGTAGCCCTTGCCCATTTCGCCCAGCAGCATCCAGCCGGCGTCGAGGTTGACCCACAGCACCAGCACGACCAGCCCGACGACGAGCGACAGCAGCAGGTGCCGAAACGGCAGCGCATACGATTTGAGTTCGGCGTAATGGCGCCACAACACCGCCAGCGCCAGCGCCACCAGCCCGGCCTTCACCGGATACAGCCAGCGCACGTCGAGGCCCGGCGCCCAGTCGGGCAGCAGGCCTTCCAGCACAAGCAAAACGATATACAGCCCAAACGGCAGGCTGCGGACGAAAATGGGAGACATGGAATTCAGACTCAAGAGACAAGATTCAAGCTGAAAGAGCGAGCGCGACCCGTAGCGCACCCGCCCCCTTGCAACTTGTAACGTGCGGCTTGTTACTTCAATCCGGAGATGCCCTTGCTGATCGCGGCAGCATCAGCATCGGACTTGGCGTCGGCAGCCGGTGCAGCAGGCTCGGCGGGTGCCGCCGCAGCAGGTGCGGGCGCGGCGGCAGGTGCCGCATCTTCCTTGCCGGCATCGACGAACTCGCCCATGTATTCGATCTTGGCCGCGGCCTTCAACGCATCCAGTTCGGCCTTGGCGGCCTTCTGCCGTGCCTCGGCCTGTATCACGCGCACGATCGCAGGCCTGGCCTGCTCCAGCGTCACCGGCTGCGTCTGCGAATCGGCCAGCACCACCACCAGCAGGCCATCCGGCTGATTCACCACCATCGCCTGCCCATCCGGCATTTTGGCCAACTGCGGCAGCAGCGCCTGCGGCAACTGCTCGGCCGGCTTCACGCCCTGCGCCATTTTAATGGGCAGGTTTTCTGCCTTCAGCCATTCAGCAAAATCGTTGATCGTCTTGGACGCGCCCAGCTGGTTGCGAATCGCATCGTGCTTGTCTTGCGGCGCCTTGATGGTGATTTCCTGCAGGCGATAAATCTTGCGCTTGGTAAACAGTTCTGGATGCTGGTTGAAGTACTCCGTCACCTCGCCATCGGTCGGCTCGGCCGGCGCGCCCAGTTTCTTGCTCATGTAAGCCTCGGCCAGAATCTGGCGGCGCGCCGCATCCAGCGCCTGCACCACCATCGGGTCGCGGTCCATCTTGTCGCTCAACGCCTTTTGCGCGATCACTTCCTGGTTGACCAGATTGCGCACCACCTGCAACGAAGCCGCCTTGGTTTGATCCTGGTCCAGATTGGGAATGCGCTGCAGCGCGTAGTTCACCTGATGCACCGTCAGTTCGGTGCCGTCAACCTTGGCCGCAACCTGGGTCGCACCCTTTTCTTCGGTCGCCGCTCCCTCTTTTTTATCGCCGCACCCCACCACCAGCGCAGCAATCAACAACGGCAGATACAGCTTCTTCAATCCTTGCATGTTTGTCTTCCTCGAAATCCGGTTATTGGAAATTATGTGGCAGGCATCTTACACCAACCGTGCAGCCAGTTTACATAAGCAGGTAGCATGCCAGGGTTTGTGATCGAGTGGAAACGCCCTGCCGGAACAGGCGGTCTGAATCCGTCTTACTTTTTCATGATTTCGTCCTGAACCCGTGTTTCCCAAACCTGGCGCATAGCACCCTCCAGGCGACGCACAAAACCTGTCGCATCGCACAGGGGTGAATCTGCAAGCTGGTCCCGCAACGTTCCGCGCAAGCGGCCAAGCCCGGCAACATCGGCCGCCCCCGCCCGGGCAAGTGACACAAACGCTTCCGGGGTACTGGCCAGCCAGCCTGGGAGCCCCGCTGCATTCAACAAGGTGGCGCCGACCCGCCCAGCATGGTGTTCAGCTACAGCGCCGCCTGCTCGTGATACACCCCGGTGGCTTCCATCACGCCATGAACGTCGCCCGGAGCAGTGCCTTGCTTGCCGAGCCACGCCGACAGGTCTTCAAATCCCTTCGGGTCGTTGCTGACCGCCTTGGTCTTGCGCTTGTCGGTTACCGGATCGAGCAGGGTGCAATCCAGCCTGGCCTTGGAAATATCGATACCCAGATAAATCATGGCAAATCCTCCTTGCAACTCACGATGCCATTCACGCCCACTCGCCTTGTCCATGCAGGGTCACTGAGTGTCAGGCCCTTGGCTACCGTCCAGTGTGGTGTCCGGCGAAATATGAACCGGCCAGGCGGATTTGCAGCCGATTTCCTTCAAGTCCGACAGGCTGCCAGGTGTGATGTTTCGTGTTGCCCCTTTGGCGCCATCGGCTACGACGATGCTGAGCCTTGGCTAATCCGGGTCTATCAGTCGGTAGATGTTTCGGTCTTCCTGGAACGCGTGGCAGCGCGTCAGTTGGGCGTGCAAGTCCTCACGGGGCTGGTCATACCGAAGTTTGGCCGACCATGTCTGCAGCCGGAGCAGCATTCTGATGTAGGCCTCAGGGTCGGCCTGGTTGCTCAGTGCTTTGAGCGGCAACAGATAATCCTCTCGGAACACCGTCGGCACGAGGATTCGCGTTAGCCCGGCCTGGGTCAACATGGCGTTCAGGGCCAGCCGGGCTGTGCGGCCGTTCCCGTCCAGGAAGGGGTGGACTTCGGCGACTACGAACATAGTCATGAAGGCCCGCGCCGCGGGGTTAGCCAGACCAGCCATACGGTCGAAACCCTCCAGCAGGGTACCTCGCACCAGGTCTGGATGGACAAAGACCGTGCTGCCTGCCTGATTCGCCTTGTCTTTCCACTCCCCCGGCTTCTTGTCCGACCGCTTAGCCAAAACCAGGCTGTTGACCGATTTTAACCAGTCAAGGAAAGCTTCTCCGCTAGTCGGGAAGGTATCCCGCCACGGCGTCATGACTGCAGCACGATAGGTGCCCAAAATGTCGTGGCTATCTTCCAGGCGGTTGGTTAGTACGACGCCGTCATATACGATGGCCTCCGCCTCCTCCACCGTGAAGGTGGTGCCTTCGATGTAGTTCGAGAAGTAGGATTCGAAGAAGGCTTGGTTGTCTCGCGCGCGTGGCGTGCCCGTCACGTCCTGAATCTCAGGCAGACCTGCTTGCTGCAGCCCTGCGAACAGCACGTCGAACAGCCGAAGCCGGTCCGGGTCGTATGGCTTGCCAGCCGCCCGAGCCAAGGCGCGTTTGGAGGTTAGCACGCTGGCTTCGCGTGTTTTGAGCAGGGCCCCTATTAGACGATCCAAGCGGTCGAACGCCTTGTCCAGCCCATGGTCCTCGGCAAATATCCGGGCTGAGTCGCGTAGGGCGTTGAGTCCCCTCTCCCCACGCAGGTTCAGTATCTTATCGAGATACGCCTCTATTTGCGCGGGCGGCAGAGTTCGACCGGAACTGCCCTTGACCAGGTCAAGGCATTCCAGCAGCCAGCGATTCTCGCTCGCGATAAACAGTGCGCCGTATGGGGTATCCCCCGGCAGAGGTCCGCCTGGACGGACCTCAATGGCGAGTCCTGGGTACGTGCGCATGCCCGCCCGATTCCCATGGCTGACCACGAGCGCCCCAGCTTCATCAGGTCCGCCGTAAAAGGCAGATTTGTAGCTGAGGACCGCTCCCGGAAACACGTGTTCCGCCAGCGCCTTCCAGTTTCGCCGCACCACGGTATCTACAGGGATGAGGATCTGTGGCGTGAAGATACCGGGCGCGATGCGGACGGCCGTACCGTCCTTCACCCGTCGCTGCATGCGCGACGATAGGGCGCGGTCGGCGGCGGGGGCGAAAATGAGCTCGCTTGTAGACGGGATGCGTATTTGCATGGATATTGTAGCCGGCGCAGTGAGCCGGAATGCGTAGATAGCTGCATTTAGTCTGGCATATTGCGTATAAATACGCAAATACCTCAAACTGCCACATGCGTAGCATTGTGC
>JBFHXL010000117.1:0-5871 GCA_041599035.1 Thiobacillus sp.
AGAACCAGTCGCTCGACCTGCTGCTGCTGCCGCATGTGCTCGAATTCAGCGCCAATCCGCATCAGGTGCTGCGCGAGGCCGAGCGCGTGCTGCGTCCGGAAGGCCGCCTGGTGCTGGCCGGATTCAACCCGCGCAGCCTGTGGGGGCTGGCGCGCACACTGAAGGGCGGTGAGCGCGGCTATCCGTGGAACGGCAGCTTCCTCAATGTTTCGCGGGTGAAGGACTGGATGGCGCTGCTGGGGCTCGAGGTGGCGGCGGGCAGCATGTGCTGTTACCGGCCGCCGATCAACCGCGAGAACTGGTTGCGGCGTCTGCGTTTCATGGAGCCTGCGGGCGACCGCTGGTGGGCGATGGGCGGCGGCGTCTATTTCCTGCAGGCGGTGAAACGCGTGCAGGGCATGAATGTGATTCTGCCGCAATGGAAAATGCCGGTGGCGCGGCGTCTGTTATCGCCTGCGGCCAAGGTGGTCAATCTCAAACACTATCGGGTACGTCGTGACCGCTGACACGATTCATATCTATAGCGATGGTGCCTGCAAGGGCAATCCCGGCGCGGGCGGCTGGGGCGCCTTGCTGGTAACCGACGGGCACCGCAAGGAAATTTGCGGCGGCGAGGCCGACACCACCAACAATCGCATGGAAATGACTGCGGTGATCCGCGCCCTGGAGTCGCTCAAGCGCCCGTCCACGGTCGAAGTCCACACCGACTCCCAATATGTGCAAAAGGGCATCAGCGAGTGGATGGCCGGCTGGAAGCGGCGCAACTGGCGCACCGCCGATGGCAAGCCGGTGAAAAACCAGGATTTGTGGCTGCAACTGGATTCCCTGAGCCAGCTGCACCGCATCAAATGGAAATGGGTCAAGGGCCATGCCGGCCACCCCGAGAACGAACGCGCCGACGCCCTGGCCAACCAGGGCGTATTGCAGGCACAGCAAGATTAACGGGTCCTGAACATGCGCCAAATCATCCTCGATACGGAAACCACCGGACTCGATCCCAACCAGGGGCACCGCATCATCGAAGTGGCGGCGGTGGAAATGGTCAACCGGCGGCTGACCGGCAACCACCTGCATCGTTACGTCAACCCCGATCGCGATATCGACGCCGGGGCGATGCAGGTGCACGGCATCACGTCCGAATTTTTGCAGGACAAGCCGCGCTTTGCCGATATCGCGCGCGAGTTCGTCGACTTTATCCAGGGCGCCGAACTCATCATTCACAATGCGCCATTCGACGTCGGGTTCCTCAATATGGAATTGCGTCTGCTGGAGATGCCGCCGCTGTCCAACTGGTGCGACAGCGTGACCGATACGCTGGTGATGGCGAAGGCGCTTCATCCCGGCCAACGCAACAACCTCGATGCGCTGTGCAAACGCTATGGGGTGGACAATGCGTCGCGCACGCTGCATGGCGCCCTGCTTGACTGCGAACTGCTGGCGGCCGTGTTCCTCGCGCTGACGCGCGGCCAGGAGAGTCTGTCGATCGGCCTGGAAGTGCGCGACGCCGAAGCCGATCAGGCTGCCGCGCGCGCGCGTCCCAAACCGGTCCTGCTGCAGGCCACGCAGGCGGAACAGGCAGCGCATGCAAGCCTGCTCGAGGCCATCGACACGGAAAGCCGTGGCGCCTGCCTATGGATGCAGGCACCGCCATGAAGAGGAGCGGAATTTGACGGCTTGGTTGTCACGCTTTCGCACAGGGTCGTGGCGTTTGGCCGGGCTGGCGTTCGTCCTGGCGATGGGGGGAGCAGGGCCGGCTGTCGCCGCGCAGGTGGCCGTGGTGATGAGCGACGATTCGGCGCCCTATCGGGAGGTGTATCAGGCCATTCAGTTCCATCTCGGCGGCACTCCCCATCAGTTGAGCCGGGTGCTGGCCGAGGATTTGAACGCCGATGCGCTGGATGACACGCGCCTGGTCGTCGCGGTCGGGGTGCGTGCCGCCGAAGAACTCGCTGCCCTGCCGCAACGGCCGCCGGTGCTGGCGGTTCTGGTGCCGCGCAGCTGGTACCTTAAAACCGGGCGCCAGCTTCTGTCCGAGGACAAACGCCGTGCTTCGGCAATTTATCTTGACCAGCCCTTTGAACGCCAGGCGAAGCTGATTCGCCTGGCGTTTCCCGCGGCGCGGCGCGTGGGCGTCCTGTTGGGCGCGGATCAGGGCTGGCTCATCGGTGAGTTGGACGAAGCGCTGAATTCGCAGCGGCTCGACCTGGTCCATGCCACCCTGAGCAAAGGGGAGCGCCTGATCGCCCCGCTCGAAAGCATCTTGTCCGAGTCCGATGTGCTGCTGGCGGTGCCCGATCCGCTGATATTCAACCGCAACACCGCACAAAGTCTTTTTCTGACGTCCTACCGCTATCGCGACCCGGTGGTGGGCTATTCTCGTTCGATGACGCGGGCCGGCGCGCTGGTGTCGCTGTATTCCAGCCCCGAACACATCGGTCGCCAGGCCGCCGAATGGATGCGCCATGCGTTGAACACGCTGCCTGTGCGCCTGCCGTCTCCTGCCTATCCTGTGTATTTCGACATTTCGATCAATGAACAGGTCGCGCGCTCGCTCGGTTTTACCTTGCCGCCGGAAGACGAACTGGAAAAACGCATGGAAGGGAACCGTTGATGGCGCATTCATTGGGGATCCGCGGCCGGGTGATCGGCCTGGCCATGGTGCCGGTGGCCATCATCGGGGTGGTGCTGATGTTCCAGCTCATCATCGGGAAAATCGACGACCTCGATCAGTCGCTGCGTACCCGTGGTGCCGCAATCGCACGGCAGCTGGCGCCAGCGGCGGAGTATGGCATTGCCTCGGGCAATATCGGAGTGCTGCAGAGCGTGCTCGAAAAAGCAGCCGTCGAACCCGACGTCCGCGGGGTGGCCGTGTTTTCCGAAAATGGCCAGCGGCTGGTGCAGGTGGGCCTGGGATTCTGGGAAAAACCTGCGGGCAGGACGCTGCCTGTCGATCATGTCTACCAGATCGAATACAAGGACCGCCTGGTCTTCTATGCGCCGATCACGCGCACCGAGGTAGCGGTGGACGATGTCCTGCCGTTGGGCGAACGAACGGCCATGTCAGCCCAGCATGCCCGGCTGCTGGGCTGGGTTGGGCTGGAAGTGTCGCGCAGCGCCACGTTCAAGAGCCAGCGTGATGCCATTCTGCGCAGCCTGCTCATCTTGCTGGCGGGCCTGAGTCTCAGCCTGTATTTTGCCTGGCGCATCGGGCGCGAGATCACGCGCCCGATTCTGACGCTGACCCACACCGTCAGCCGTATTGGCGAGGGGCACCTGGACGAGCGGGTGGCGCTGTCCGGGCAGGCCGAGCTGGGCATGCTGCAGCTTGGCGTCAATTACATGGCGGCGCATTTGCAGGCGATGCAGGACCAGATGCAGGAAAAGATCGACCAGGCCACCGCGCGCCTGGTTTATCAGGCCGGGCACGATGCCCTGACCGGTCTGATCAACCGTCGCGAATTCGAGCGGCGGCTTGAACGCACCTTGCTGACAGCCTTGCAGCAAGGCCGGGAGCATGCCCTGTGCTACATGGATCTGGACCAGTTCAAGGTGATCAACGATACCTGCGGGCATACGGCCGGCGATGAACTGTTGCGCCAGTTGTCGCTGCTGCTCAAGGGCAAGCTGCGTGAACGTGACACTTTGGCGCGCCTGGGCGGCGACGAGTTTGCGCTGTTGCTGGAAAACTGCAGCGTCCAGGATGCGCTAGAGGTGGCGGACATGTTTCGTGCCGAGGTTCAACGCTTCCGCTTCAAATGGGGCGATCGCATCTTCGCTGTCGGGATGAGCGTGGGCATGGTGGCGATCAATCGCGACAGCGGCACCACGGCAAACCTGCTGTCGGCAGCGGATGCGGCGTGTTATGTGGCAAAAGACCGCGGCCGCAACCAGATTCATGTGTACGAAATCAGCGACATCGACCTGTCGCGTCATCGGGGCGAAATGCAGTGGGTGACGCGCATACACCGGGCACTGGAGGAGAATCGTCTGCGCCTGTCATGGCAGGATATCCGCCGCACCGACGGAACGCCGGGTTCGGTCCGCCATGTCGAGCTCTTGTTGCGCATGGTGGATGATGACGGCAGCGAAATTCTGCCGATGGCTTTCATCCCGACAGCCGAGCGCTATTCCATCATGCCGGCGCTCGACGGCTGGGTGATCGAGGAAACGCTGCGCCTGTGCAAGCGCTATCTGGAAGGCCGGAAGGATCAGCGCTGCCTGTTTGCGGTCAATTTATCGGGCGCATCGCTTAAAGATCCGGCTTTCCGCTCGATGTTGCTGATGCATCTGCATAAAAACCCTGCGATGGGGCCGCATTTGTGTTTTGAAATCACCGAAACGGCGGCAATCGGCAACCTGACCGTCGTGAACGAGTTTATCGATGCCATGCGTGGTTTTGGCTGCAGCTTTGCGCTCGATGATTTTGGCAGCGGCCTGTCGTCCTTTACCTACCTGAAGAACCTGAAGGTCGATTTCCTCAAAATCGACGGCGCATTCGTGCGCGACATCGCCATCAACGCGGTCGATCGCTCCATGGTCGAGGCGGTCCACCGCATCGGCCACCAGATGGGGCTGAAAACCGTGGCCGAATATGTCGAGTCGGATGAAATTCTGGCGGAATTGCGTCTGATCGGGGTGGATTACGTACAGGGCAGCAGGGTGCATAGCCCCGAGCCGTTGGAAACGCTGTGCGCCAAATCCTGATGCAGCGGAAAAGCAGCCGGTGATTCAGGCGTCAACGCCAAAGCCCGCATCGACGATCGCCTGCACCAGTGCAGCGCGGTCAACGCGGGTCGGATCGAAGGTCACGCGCGCCTGACCCGGGGCGAGGGTGACGTCGGCGCTGTGCACGCCCGGCAAGGCGGTCAATACCTTCTGCACGCTGTTGACGCAACCGCCGCACGTCATGCCGGTTACGGGCAAAATGAGTTCGTTCATGTTGAACCTCGAAAAATAATTGATGCCTGGTGGGGATGTAACCCATCCGGCATTTGCGATCATTGGCGCGGCAGATGCGCTTATTTTTTGCGCGGACGTTTGCGCAGGGTGTCCTTGGTCTGGTCGATCAGACGGTCGGCCACCACTTCGGCATCGACTGCAAAGGTGCCAGCGGCAAGGGCGGCCCGGACCGCTTCGAGCTTGGTCGTATCGGTAACGTCGAGCGAGGCCAGTTGGGCCTCCAGCGAACGGAGGCGGGCACTGGATTCAGTCAGGGTCAGCGAATCGCTCCCACCTTTGGCCGGGGCGGCGGTTTTGCCTGCCTCCTTGCCTTTGGTGGCGGATACCTTGGTGGCGGTGGAAGGGGTGATGCGCTTGTCGATTTTCACGAGCTTGTTACCTGTAGGCCAGTTTTCCGATAGAGGTGTTGCTTGTTATTAGATGTTTAAACGGCATCTATTCGCAAAACCTTAGGAAAACCCTGGATTGACCCCCTTTGAAATGAGTCAATTGCAGGGCGGCCTGAAGAAGACCAATCAAATCAATTGACTAGATTGGTTCGACTGTTCGTTGTCCGTCTGGTTCCGGTTTGGCGCGCCGAATGACGCGGCGCGCCCCGGACGGAATTCACCCCAGCATATGCGAGGCCAGCCCATCCGCCAGCTTGGGTTCGAACCAGGTGGACTTGGGCGGCATGACTTCGTTGGCATCGGCCACCGCCATCAGGTCTTCCATGCGGGTGGGGTGGAAGGCGAGGGCCAGCGCCATTTCCCCGCTGTTGACCCGCTTTTCGAGTTCGGCCAGGCCACGGATGCCGCCGACGAAGTCGATGCGTTTGTCGCGCCGCGGGTCGGTGATGCCGAGGATGGGCGCGATCAGGTTGTTTTGCAGCAGGCTGACGTCGAGGCGCCCCACCGGATCGTCCGGGATCAG
>JBFHXL010000118.1:0-5847 GCA_041599035.1 Thiobacillus sp.
AGCAAGAGGTCGAGCTGGCGCGCGCGCAGAGGCCGCGCATCGAGCGGCTCGGGGATGCCATAACGATTGGGACGCATGCGCGTGTGGCGACCCACGCGGCCAAAACGCATCACCCGCCCGCGGCGCGGCAACACCGGCAGATAGCAGTCGCGCTGCATCCACAGGGCCTGGTTGAGCAGCGGATGGGCGTCGAACTCGCCGCCTTGCGGCAAATAGAATGCGATGCGTTGCGCGCGCAGCAACAGGCCATGGCGCAGGGCGAGGCGCAGAGACGCACGTGCAGCCTTGCGGCGGGCGGTGAGGGTAAACGCGTTGCGTGCGGCCTTGAGTTGCCGCCGAAGGGTGGATTTAGTCATCAAGTGGAAAGGCTCCCCGCCTGTGCCGTAGCTGGCTGCGGACTCTTGAACCTGGGTCCAAGACGGCCGCGTTCAAAGATGTTTTGGGCACATGAAACGTGTCACGCGCACACCCGCATCGGAATAGATCGCAGCCTTGCACGAATGCATTGGTTCAGAGAAATTGCAACCAGCCTCGAACACCGCAGGGAACACTGCCAGTTTAGAAGAGTTTGTCCTGATCTTCCAGCGCGGTATCGAGCAGGGTGTTGCAGTGCGCCACGCGGGTACGGGCTTCCTCGATCAGCCCGCCGCCCCCTTTGGTCAGCAGGTCGTGCGCCAGGTTGAGCCCGGCCATGATGGCGATGCGCTCGGCGCCGATCACCTTGCTGTCTTCGCGAATCGCCCGCATTTTTTCGTCCAGATAATCGGCTGCGGCAATCAGCGCCGATTCCTCTTCGCGCGAGCAGGCCACTTTGTAGGCACGGCCCAGAATATTGATTTCGATGGAACGGGGGCTGGCCATCACACATCCTCCGGCAAGGTTTCGAGCAAGGCCTGCAGCCGTGTCTTGGCGGCATCCAGCTTGCCCGTCAGCTGCTTGTTGTCCTGCTGCGCGGTCAGCAGCTGCTGGCGCAGCGCGATGTTTTCCCGCCGCAGCGTGTGGCACAGCTCGGCCACCTGGCGGATCTTGGCTTCGAGGGTATCGAGTTCGGCGTGCATGGCGGGACTATAGGGGGCGGCGTGCAGGTGGTCAATCGGTCGTGCTGAACAAGCCGGTTGCGGTGTTGTCAATTTGCCGGCGCGCCCGGTTTTCTGCGGATATAATGCGCGGCTTCAGGTGCCGGCGCGGCTTTCTGCCATGCCGGTTAAACGGGAAACAGGTGCGCTGTTTTTGCAGCCAGGCCTGTGCTGCCCCCGCAACGGTAAGCGTTGTTGTCCGGTGTTTCAATCAGCCACTGTCGCCAGACGGGAAGGCGAAACCCCTCATGCGCGAGCCCGGAGACCGGCCTGAACCCTGTTGCGACGAAGGTCGTACAGCGGATCGTGCAACGCGCCTGCGGGGAAGCAGGCGCCCAAACCGGAACTCATCATGCGTCAAACTGCTCTCTCACTCGCCCTGTGTGCTGTCTTTGCTTCGCCCGCGTTTGCGGAAACCCAGCCGGATTTTGTCGGCGAAACCATTGTGGTGACCCCGACGCGCGTGCCGCTGGCAGATACGGACGCGCCTTTTGCCTCCGAGGTGCACAGCCGGCGCATGATTGAACAATCTGGTGCGACTGTTCTTTACGATTATCTGGCGCAGCACACCTCGTTGCTGGTGTTGCCGAGCTATGGCAACAAGGCCAGCCCCAAAATCGACATGCGCGGGTTTGGTATCGGGGACGGCTATCAGAATATCGTCGTGTCGCTGGATGGCCGCCGCCTGAATAATATTGATGGCGCCCCCCAACTGCTCGGCGCGATTCCACTGGAAGATATCGAACGCATTGAAATCACCAAGGGTAGTGGCTCTGTTCTATTTGGTGATGGTGCCACTGCAGGGACCATTCAAATCATTACGCGTCAGCATAGCGGCGTATCCGTGCAAGTCTCGGCAGGCAATGCTGGCGCGCGCAATACCACGCTGACCGCCGGCCTGAAAAAAGAAAACTTCAGCGTGTCCGCCAGCGCAGATTACGCTGGTTTTGATGGCACCGCTGAACGCGATATCACTGGCCATCGTGACGCTTTCCGCAACAGTACTCAGCAAGGCAAATTGGAAATGAGCCCCGTGGACGGACTGACGCTTGGCCTCGATGGCAGCCGCAGCCGGATTGATACCCGTTATGTCGGTCCCATGACGCTGGCCGAATATGAGGCGGATCCGGCGCAAAACAGCGGTAATACCTATACCTATCAGAAGTATGAATCCGATGTTTGGGGCGTGGGACTCACTTATGCGCTGGCACCGGGCTGGACGCTGACGGCACGTCATCAGCAGGAGGACAGGTTGTCCAACAATGTGAGCTTTGTGTACAAGTCGAATTACGACTACCGAAGTGGTGATCTGGCGCTGGAATATCGGGATGGCGGACTAAACGTCAGCGTCGGCGTGCAAACTTTCGACGGTGTTCGCATTGGTAGCACGGACCGCACCAGCAAGGACAATACAGGCTGGTTTATACAGGGCCAGTATGCCTGGGACGCGACCACGGTGTCGGCCGGCGCGCGTGCCGAAAATGTTGAATACGTTTATACGCCAAATTCGGGCGATGGCCTCAAGGCAGACCATGATCTCAACGCCTGGGATATCGGGCTCAACCACCGGCTGAGCAAGCAGTTATCGCTATTCACCAACTACAATCAGGCGTTCCAGGCACCGGATATCGACCGTTTCTTCAATTGGGGCGGTAGCTTCAATGCTTTCATTTCGCCGGCCCAGAGCCGTACGGTGAACGTCGGCCTCAACCATGTTACCCCCGCCAACCGGATGAAGGTCACGCTATTCCACGCCAGGCTAGACAATGAGATTTATTACAACGCACAGACGTATACCAACACCAATCTCGATAAAACGCATAAATATGGCCTGGAGCTACAGGACACCTGGCAGGTCGCGCCGACGCTGACGGCCACCATCGATTACGCCTACACGCGCGCATTGATTGACCGCGAAGATAGCGGCAGTGGCGCATTCGACGGCAAGGAACTGCCCGGCGTGCCGCGCCATGGTGTCAATATGGGTTTGATCTGGCATGTCACGCCTTCGTCCAGCCTCAATCTGATGCATGCCTGGCGAGCTGAAACCTGGGCGGCCGAGGACTTCGACAACAACAACGTACAGAAGCAGCAATCCTACCAGTCGACCAGCCTTGCTTACCAATATCGTTACAAGCAATTCGAATGGTTCGTTGCAGTGGATAACCTGTTTGCGCAATCCAACGGTATATGGATTCACGATGATGCGATTTACCCGGTCAACTTTACGCGCAACTGGCGTTTGGGAATGAAGGCCGACCTTTAAAGGGCATGCTTCGGGTTGCTTGGCGATGTCGGTCAGCGGCCTTCTTCAGGCTGAAGCTGACGGGGTCTGCCAACATGAAGTGCCTCAAGCGAAGTAAGTTTCCCGCACCGCTTCATCAATGCCGGCCAGGCCGATCTGTATCTCGTCGATCAGCAGATGCAGTTCGTCCTGACTCAATGCGCCCGGATTGACTTCTTCGACGGCACGCATCACGTCGCGAATGCTGGCGACGACCCGGGTATTTTTCTTGAGCGTCTGCGCACAGCCCTCGATCTCGCCCAGGCAGTGCAGGACGGCGCGCGGGAAGAGGCGTTCCTTGAACAGGAATTCCAGCACGTCGCGGCGGCGGACCGGTTCCAGCACCGCGCGGCGATACATCTGATAGCCGGTCAGCGATTTCAGTACGCTCATCCACTGGATGTTCTCGAACGGCGTGAGCGTGTGTTCGTCCGGCGGCACCAGGTCGGCCGAGCGCACATCGATGATGCGCGTGGTCATGTCGGCGCGTTCCAGATTGCGGCCCAGGCGCACGAACTGGTAGGTCTCGTCGTGCAGCATGGAGCCGGACAGGATGCCGGTGATGGTCTGCGCGCCGCGCACGATCTGCTGCAGATAGGCGTGGCGGTTTTTCGGCCAGTAGCCTTTGGGGGCATCGGCCTTGGCGGTCTGGTAGAGGCTGTTGATTTCTTCCCAGGCTTCGCGCGGCAGCACGTCGCGCACGGTGCGGGCATTTTCGCGCGCCATGTGCAGCGCGCTGAGAATGGAGCCGGGATGGTTCAGATCGCTGATCAGAAACTTGATGATCTGGCGCTCGTCGTTCTCGATGCCCAGCTTCTTGAAGGCTTCCTCGTTGCCGAGGATGTGCACGATGCTTTTCCAGCCCTGGCGGATGCCTTTCGGCAGGTCGAGCTGCAGGTGGCTGGTGACGCTGATCAGGCGGGCGGTGTTTTCGGCGCGCTCGATGAGGCGGCCGATCCAGTAGAGGGTGTTGGCTACGCGTGAAAGCATCTCAGTTGCCCCCTTCCGTGTCGACGATCCAGGTGTCCTTGCTGCCGCCGCCCTGCGAGGAGTTGACCACGGTCGAGCCCTTGCGCAGCGCCACGCGGGTCAGGCCGCCGGTGGTGACGTAGGTTTCCTTGCCCGACAGAATGAAGGGCCGCAGGTCCAGATGGCGCGGTTCCACGCGGTTGCCCACCAGGGTCGGTGCGGTGGACAGCGTCAGCATCGGCTGGGCGACGTAGTTGCGTGCGTTGCTGCGAATAAGCTTTTTGAATTTCTCGCATTCCTCGGCCGTGGCCTGCGGGCCGATCAGCATGCCGTAGCCGCCGGATTCATTGGCCGGCTTCACCACCAGTTCGGCGATGTGCTCCAGCACGTAGTCGCGCTCCGCCTTGTAGATGCAGCGGTAGGTCGGCACGTTGGGGATCAGCGGCTCTTCCTTCAGGTAATAGCGGATCAGGTCCGGCACGTAGGCATAGACCACCTTGTCGTCCGCCACGCCGGCGCCGGGCGCGTTGGCCAGCGCCACCTTGCCGGCCTTCCAGGCGCGCATCAGGCCCGGCACGCCGAGCGTGGATTCCGGCAAGAAAGCCTCGGGGTCGAGATACAGATCGTCGATGCGGCGGTAGATCACGTCCACGCGCTTGGGACCATCGATGGTGCGCATGGTGACGCAATCGTCGTCCCCCACCTGCAGGTCGGACCATTCCACCAGTTCCGCTCCCATCTGCTGCGCCAGATAGCTGTGCTCGTAGTAGGCCGAGTTGTAGATGCCGGGCGTGAGCACGGCCACCACCGGCTTCGCCACCTTGCGCGGGCTGAGCGAAGCCAGCATGTCGTAGAGCTTGGAAGGGTAGTCATCCACCGGCAGGATGTTTTCGTTCTCGAACATGTCGGGGAACACGCGTTTCATGACCTGGCGGTTCTCGACCATGTAGGACACGCCGGACGGCACGCGCAGATTGTCTTCGAGCACGTAGATCGTGCCGTCCTTGTCGCGCACCAGATCGGAACCGCAAATGTGCGCCCAGATCCCCTGCGGCGGCTTGACGCCGACGCACTGCGGGCGGAAGTTGACCGAATCCTGCAGCAGTTCGGCCGGGAACACGCCGTCCTTGACGACCTGTTGCTGGTCGTAGAGGTCGGCAATAAAGAGGTTGAGCGCCTTGACCCGCTGCACCAGCCCGCGCTCGACCTGCTTCCATTCGCGGCTGTCGATCACGCGGGGAATGATGTCGAAGGGCCAGGCCCGGTCGATGGCTTCGCCATCCTGCTCGGAATAGACCGTGAAGGTGATGCCCATCAGCTTGATCGCCAGATCGGCAGCGGACTTGTGCTCCTCGATTTCGGTGTCGGAGAGGCCGTGCAGAAACTGGCATAGCTGCTTGGCGGCAGGCCGCGGTTTGCTGCGTGCCTGGATGAGTTCGTCGTGAAGTCCTTTGACCGGATAACTGCCCCAGCGGATAGCCATGCTTCTCCCTTCAGCTTTGTTATTCACATGGGGTA
>JBFHXL010000119.1:0-5833 GCA_041599035.1 Thiobacillus sp.
ACCGTCCATCGCCGTTTCCACAGAGAATCCGCTGTCGCCCAGATAGGCTTCCAGCAATGTCCGCATGCCCGGGTCATCGTCCACCACCAGGATGCGGGCAGATGTCCCGTCTATCATGGACGCGCGCCCAATCGCAAAATGGCAGGTCGGCAGAAATCAGGCGGGCTTGGTTGCATCAGGCTCGGTTGCATCATGTGATAATCGGGGCGTACGGACTGGCGCCGGTTCCGCTCGCCAAACGGCATGGAATTCCGGATCATCCTACCCTAGTTCAAGGTGCTTCTTGCGGCCGGACACACACTGACACCGACGGACACACAATGCCACCCGGCGGACATAAGCCTGCTACCTTAGCTATCCAGAATCCGTCCTGCGCCGTAAAGTGACGGCGTACCCCACCCTCGACGAACCCCTTTATGTCGCGACTCAACCTGATCCTGTTACCGTGTGTTTTGGCCCTGGCATTACCCGCCTGGGCCGAAGGCAGCCCGGAAACGGCACCCGGTGCGCAAACCCGCCCCCTCAACCTGTCGTTGCCCCGGGATGTGCTGCAGCACGCACCGGGAGACAATCAGCCCGATGAGATGGTGTTACGCAACCTGGATACGCCTGCCCCGAGCAGGAACAGATCGGACGCCCCCTCCCGCCCTGCCAGCCTGCCCTACGGCGCAGGCTACGAACATCGTCAACAGGAGATGAGCGGAACAGGAACGAGGAACGGCGGCGCAGCAGGTGCCAGCCGCGGAACGGGACGGCGAGGACGGTAATTCAACCTACCCTTAGGAGTACCACGATGAAATCCCTGAAAGTTCTTTCCCTGGTTTTGATTGCCACCAGCCTCGCCAGCGGCGCGGTTTATGCCCGCGGCGGCGGCGGGGGTGGCATGGGCGGCGGCATGAGCGGCGGCATGGGCGGTGGCGCCAGCAATGCCCAGCGCACCGAAACGCAGACCCAGACGCAGACACGCACCCGGACACACGACGGCTCCGAGGCCGGCGACGCCCAGCGCACCGAAACCCGCGAGATGAACCGCCAGCAAAACCGCACACAGCAGTCCGGCGAGAGCACCTCATCTTCGGCCGAATAACCGTTGGGCACTTGACCCGCCGCTCACGCGGCTGGCCAGCAGGGGACGCGTCGACCGCGTCCCCTTTTTCATGGGTTGATCGACCGCTGCCGCTTTCCCACCCGTACATCAGGGTTATTCCGCCGCACATCGGCGCGCTAGAATGCCGGTTTACCTATCACGTCCCGCTCCATGACTGTCACCATCAAAACCGGCACTGAAATCGAAGGCATGCGCGTAGCCGGCCGGCTCGGATCGGAAGTGCTCGACTACATCACGCCCTTCATCAAACCCGGTATCACCACGGGCGAACTCGACAAACTCTGCCACGACTACATGGTGAACGTGCAGGGCACTATCCCGGCGCCGCTTAACTATGCGCCGTCCGGTCACGCGCCTTATCCCAAATCGATCTGCACCTCGCTCAACAACCAGGTGTGCCACGGCGTGCCGGGCGACAAGGTGCTCAAGAATGGCGACATCGTGAATCTCGACATCACGGTAATCAAGGATGGCTGGCATGGCGACACCAGCCGCATGTTCGTGGTGGGTGAGGCGTCGATTCAGGCCAAACGCCTGATCCAGGTGACCTATGAGGCAATGTGGGTCGGCATCGCCCACGTCAGGCCGGGCGCGCGGCTGGGCGATATCGGCCATGCGATTCAACGCTTTGCCGAAAACCACGGCTACAGCGTGGTGCGCGAATTCTGCGGCCACGGCATCGGCCGCAATTTCCACGAGGATCCGCAGGTGCTGCACTATGGCAAACCCGGCACCGGCCTGGTGCTGGAAGCCGGCATGACCTTCACCATCGAGCCGATGATCAATGCCGGGCGTCGCGACATCCGCCAGATGCCGGACGGCTGGACCATCGTCACCAAGGACCGCAGCCTGTCGGCACAGTGGGAGCACACGGTGCTGGTCACCGCCACTGGTTTTGAAGTGCTGACCGTATCGGCGGGCAGCCCTGCCGCCCCTCACCTTCACCCGCCCGCGTGAACACGTCACCGTTCGCCGACCTTCGCGAGCAACTCAAATCCGGCCGCGCGGCGCTGGCCGCGGCCTATCTCAAAAAACCCGAAGTCTTTCGCTATCTGACCCGCCACGCGGCCCTGGTGGATGGCGTGCTGTCGGAGATCAATACCCGACTCACGCTGCCTGCCAGCTTCTGCCTTGCCGCTGTTGGCGGCTACGGGCGCGGCGAGCTCTTCCCCGGATCCGATGTGGACGTGCTGCTGCTACTGCCGCAAGAGCCCAGCGCCGAACAGCAAGCCACGCTGGAAAGCTGGGTACAGGCATGCTGGGACGTAGGACTGGAAATCGGCCATAGCGTACGGACCATCGACAACTGCGTCACCGAAGCCGATGCCGACATCACCGTGGAAACCAATCAGCTCGAAGCACGTCTGGTGTGGGGCGCGTCCCCTCTGTTCGACGAATTCAAGCGCCGTTTTCATGCCCGCTTCGACGCCCAGCATTTTTTTGCCGGCAAACAGGCCGAGCAGCAGGCCCGCCATGCGCGCTTCGACGACAGCGCCTACAAGCTCGAACCCAATCTCAAGGACAGCCCGGGCGGCCTGCGCGACCTGCATACCATTCACTGGCTGGCACAGGCCTGCGGCATTGCCGACGGCTGGAACGGGCTGGCGCGTGCCAGTCTGCTCACCCGCGCCGAGGCCCGGCGCATCGCCCACGTCGAAAGCGCCCTGTCAGCCCTGCGCATCCACCTGCATTTGCTTACCCGGCGACGCGAAGACCGGCTGGCGTTCGACTATCAGACCGAACTGGCCGCGCAACTGGGGCTGACCGCAACCGCGCACAAGCGCGCCGGCGAGCACCTGATGCAGGGTTATTACCGCGGCGCCCAACTGGTACAGCGCGCCAACGACATCCTGATCCAGTCGCTGCGCGTGCGGCTGTTCCCGGTGACCGCGCCCCCCGAACCGATTGACGACGATTTCCAGGTACGCGCCAACCTGCTTGAAGCCCGCGATACCGATCTGTTCAAGCGCAAGCCCGATGCGCTGTTGCGCGCGCTCATCCTGTATGCCCGCCATCCGGAGCTGGCGGGATTCGAACCGGCCACGCTGCGCGCGCTATGGCGGGGACGCACCCGCATCAACGCCGCCTTTCGCGCCAACCCGGCGCACCGCGCCCTGTTCATGGACCTGCTGCGCCAGCCGCGCGGCGTGACCCGCGCCCTGCGGGCCATGCACCGCTATGGCCTGCTTGGCTGCTACATCCCGGCATTTGGCCGCATCGTCGGACAAATGCAGCACGACCTGTTTCACGTCTACACCGTGGATGAACACATTCTCATCGTGCTGGGCAATGTGCGACGCTTTACCGTGCCGGAACGCGCACACGAGTTCCCGCTCGCCAGCACGCTGATCGCCACCTTCGACAAGCCCGAACTGCTGTATCTGGCTGCGCTGTTTCACGACATTGCCAAGGGACGCGGCGGCGACCACTCCGAATTGGGCATGGCCGATGCGCTGCGGTTTTGCAGCCAGCACGATCTCGACACAGCGGACAGCGAACTGGTTGCCTGGCTGGTGGGCGCGCATCTGGTGATGTCGCGCACCTCGCAAAAAGAAGACATCAGCGATCCTGAAGTGATCGCCGCCTTTACCGCCAAGGTCGGCAGCACGCGTCGGCTCACCGCCCTCTATCTGCTGACCGTAGCCGACATTCGCGGCACCAGCCCCAAAGTATGGAACGCCTGGAAAGGCAAGCTGCTGGAAGACCTGTACCGCGCCGCACAGGCCCGGCTTGCCGGTGACGAAAACGCAGCATTCGACATCGCCAGCAAGCAGTCTGAAGCACGCATCAATCTCGCGCTCTATGGTCTGCCGGACAGCGCCGCGGACGCACTGTGGCAGCATCTCGACCCGCGTTATTTTGTCCGCTTCGACGCCCGCGACATGGCCTGGCAGGCACGCATGCTGTGGCGCCACACGACAAGCCTCACCGCCATCGTGCGGGCACGCCTTTCGCCTGCCGGAGAAGGCATCCAGGTGCTGGTCTACACGCCTGATCGCCCCGACCTGTTCGCGCGCATCTGCGGATTTTTTGCGCGGATCCAGTACACCATTCTCGAAGCCAAGACGCACACCACCCGGCATGGCTACGCACTCGACAGTTTCCAGGTGATGGACCTGGCCAACCGCGGGATTCATTACCGTGATTTTCTGAGCTTCGTGGAACACGAGCTGGCCCGCGACCTCGATCCGGTGCACCCACTGCAGTCGACGCCGCGCGGCCGCCTGTCGCGTCACCAGCGGCACCACCCCTATCCGACTACGGTAAAGCTGGAGGCCGGCATGCCGGGCTACGGCCACATGCTATCGATTACCTGTCCCGATCGCGGCGGCTTGCTGTTTGAGGTGGCCGAAGTGTTGATGCGGCATGAAGTCGGCGTGTATTCAGCCAAAATCGACACGCTCGGCGAGCGCGTCGAGGATACCTTTCTGATACGGGGGCAGGCGCTGCTGTCGTCGGCAGGCGTCGAGGCGCTGGTCGCCGACGTGCGCGAGGTGCTGAAGTGACCCCCATTTCACGGGTGCGTGAAATGGGGGTCAGAAAATTCGCGTCACCCCGCCTAGCAGGCCGGACGTGCGTATTCGTCCACGTAGCGTCCGCGTGACGGAGCCTTGCGTGCAGGCGGCGATTTTTTGCGCACCTCCCCGGCGGGTTTCTTGATCTTTTCATCCAGTTCGGCCTTGGAGCGGCTGCGGCCACGACCGGGGCGTATCGAGGTGCTGACCCCTACCGGAGTAGCCAGGCTGACCGCCCGCTCCAGAACGACGCGGTCGATATGCGTAATGCTCGCCGGATGTTCCATTCTGCTACCCGCCGTTCCTTGAATCAGCATGCCAGGGTATGGGGCAGCGCAGCCTGGCTGCCTGCCGTCTTGGCGCTGGGTTAATTGGGTTAGGTGTTCTCGGCTCATTGTTATCCTTGGCGCGTTGTGCCGGGACACTTTGCCCACGGCTACGCTTCAAGTTAGCGGCGAGAACAGACGCAACTTTAGGCATGCTAAATGCGTGCCAGAAAGTGACGAAACCCCGTCAATCGTCCTGCAGATGCTGGCCCGGAAACAGGGTGTCGGTAAAGCCGAAATAACGCAGGTCGCGGATCCGCATGGGATAGAGAATGCCGTTCAGATGATCGACCTCGTGCTGCACCACACGGGCGTGAAAATCATGCACGCTGCGGTCGATCGGCTGCCCCGTAGCATCGAATCCCTGGTAGCGCAGATCGACATGGCGCGGCACCCATCCGCGCATCCCGGGAACCGACAGGCAGCCTTCCCATCCCTCCTCCATCGCCTCCGACAGGGGCGTGAGCACCGGGTTGACCAGAACGGTGAAGGGCACGGTTTCAGCATCCGGGTAACGCGGATTGGCGTCCACCTCGAAAATCACCACCTGCAGGCCGACACCGATCTGCGGCGCGGCCAGTCCGGCGCCGTTGAGCGCGCGCATCGTGTCGTGCATGTCGACGATCAGGCGGGCCAGTTCGATCGAGGCAAAATCCTCCACCGGCTGCGCCGGCGCGAGCAGACGCGGGTCGCCCATTTTCAGGACTTCGCGGATGGCCATGGCTGTTCCAGCTGTTTCAATTCGCGATCATCCAGCCAGCACCATGCACCGGGATCCAGGCTGGCCGGCAGGGAAAGATGTCCGATCGCTTCGCGGTGCAGGCGCTCAACCCGGTTTCCGGTGGCGGCAACCATGCGCCTGACCTGATGATATTTGCCCTCGC
>JBFHXL010000120.1:0-5833 GCA_041599035.1 Thiobacillus sp.
AGGCGCTTGACCGGATCGACCAGCGAACGCGTGACGAAGGCGGCAAAGATCAGGCCGAGCGCGGTGGCGATGGCGGTGACGATCCAGTTGAGCGTGGTGGCGCGTTGCTCTTCGGCCTTGGCCTGGGTGGCGGTGTCCTGGGTCAGTTTGTTGAGGATGTCGATGGTCTTGCCGATTTCGATATCGACGGTGTCCTTCTCGCGCAGCAGCGCGTCACGCACGATTTTCTCCGAACGTGGGGTGCCTTCCTGCGCCTCGATCTGGAACAGGCGGAAGGTCATGTGAAAGTGCTGGCGCGCGGTCTGGATGGCCGGCAGCTGCTTGGCCAGGATGGCGAGCGTCACGCGGTCGAGTTCGATGCCCTTTTCCGCTTCGGCTTCGCCCAGCATGCGCAGCGAGGAATCGACGATCTGGTCGGCATTGATGCCACGCATGTCGAAGCCGTTCGATTCCTGGGCGAGATACTCAGGGTCGGGCTTGGCGACCTCCATCCCCGCCAGCACCCGTTCCATGTGCACGATCTGCTGACGAATCAGGATTTCCACGCTGGCCACCTGCTGCTGCAGCGGCAGGTAGTAGTCGGACAGCGCCCGTACCTGGTTGTTGAGCTGGCGGAAGTTGAGCACCGAGAGCCAGGTGACGACCACCATCAATGTCAGCAGGGCGGTGGTGATGCTGAAGATCTTCAGACTGATGGGAAGTCGCATGGCGTCGGGCACCTGTTGCTCGGAAATGTAAACCTAGCGTACGCCACCGGCCCGTCAAACCGCAACGCCATCAGGGCCGGGCGCAAACCGACAGCGACGCGGCCACGCCGCTGTCCTAACTGCCGGCGGGAATCACCGGCGTGCCGCTCACAACGTCGCCGCACTGCGCGCGATAACGCAGCGCGTGGTCCATCAGCACGATCGCCATCAGCGCCTCGGCGATCGGTGTGGCGCGGATGCCGACGCAGGGATCGTGGCGGCCGTGGGTGACGACCTCGATCGGCTGACCGTGCAGGTCGATCGAGCGGCCGGGCAGACGCATCGACGAGGTGGGCTTGATCGCGAGGTGGGCGACGACCGCCTGGCCGGACGAAATGCCGCCGAGGATGCCGCCGGCGTGATTGGAAAGAAAGCCCTCGGGGGTGATCTCGTCACGGTGCTCGGTGCCCTTCTGCCGCGCGGCCTCCATGCCGTCGCCGATCTCCACGCCCTTGACGGCGTTGAGCCCCATCAAGGCGTGCGCAAGGTCGGCGTCGAGCTTGTCGTACAGCGGCTCGCCCCAGCCGGGCGGCACGTTTTCGGCCACCACGCTGATTCTGGCGCCGACCGAGTCGCCCGATTTCCTGAGCGCGTCCATGTAGGCCTCGAGTTCGGGAACGATGGCGGCATTGGGCGCGAAGAAGGCGTTGTTGCCGACTTCGTCCCACGATGCGAAAGGCACGTCGATCGGGCCGAGCGCGCTCATGTAGCCGCGCACCACGATGCCGTATTTTTCGGCCAGCCATTTTTTGGCGATGGCGCCGGCACCGACGATCGGCGCGGTCAGCCGCGCCGACGAGCGGCCGCCGCCGCGCGGGTCGCGGAAACCGAATTTCTGCGTGTAGGTGTAGTCGGCGTGACCGGGGCGGAAGGTCTCGGCGATGTTGCCGTAGTCCTTGCTGCGCTGGTCCTCGTTGCGGATCAACAGCGCGATCGGGGTGCCGCTGGTTTTGCCTTCGTAGACGCCGGAGAGAATTTCCACGGTGTCGGACTCGCGGCGCTGCGTCACATGGCGCGAGGTGCCGGGCTTGCGCCGGTCGAGGTCGTGCTGGATGTCGGCCTCGGCCAGGGCCATTCCGGGCGGGCAGCCGTCGACCACGCAGCCGATGGCGGGACCGTGCGATTCGCCGAACACGGTGACACAGAACAGTTTGCCGAGTGAGCTGCCGGACATGGAAATAACCTGGTAAAAAATTGGATCCGGCAGCGCCGGAAGAATGCGTCGAAGTCTAGCACAGGCGCGGCTCCGGGCGCCGCTGCCCGTGCCAGCTGAACCTGTGGCGCCAACCTGGTCCAAGTTTCATGGCTATTCTGAATCCATGGCGGGGCATTTCCCGCAGACCATGCCTGCGCCAAACCTGCCCCAAGGTTTTCCGGGACGGATATTCAGAGTATTTTAAGAAACCAAACGACCTTCTGCGGGAAGGGATGCACACCCCGCATTGCTGGGTCGCCCCTGTGACGAGGACATATCATGAACACCACGCAACACGTCACCACCCTCGGTCAAAGCCTCTGGCTGGACAACCTGTCGCGCAGCCTGATCCGCGACGGCACGCTGGCGCAGCTCATTGCCGAGGACGGCGTATCGGGAATCACGTCGAACCCCTCGATCTTTCAGAACGCGCTCGCCGCCAGTCCCTATTACGCCGACGATCTGGCACGCCTGAAAGCCAGCGAGCCGGATGCCGAGCGGCGCTATGAAGCGCTGGTCATCCCCGACATCCAGGCCGCCTGCGACCTGTTGCTGCCCGCGCACCAAGCCAGCGACGGCAATGACGGTTACGTCAGCCTGGAAGTCGCCCCGCGCTGGGCCTATGACAGCGCGCGCACGGTGGAGGAAGCGCAACGCCTGGTCGCCGCCGTGGATCGCCGCAATCTTCTGGTCAAGGTGCCGGGCACGCCCGAAGGCGTCGTTGCTTTCGAGAAGTTGACCGCGCTCGGCATCAACGTCAACGTGACCCTGCTGTTTTCGCTGGCCCAGATCGATGCGGTGTTCGACGCCTATATTCGCGGGCTCACCGCACGTATCCGCACCGGCGCCGACGTGGTCCGCAACAGGGCGGTGGCGAGCCTGTTCCTGTCGCGCGTCGACACGCAGACCGACAAGCAGCTGACCGCCATCGGCACACAGGAAGCGCTGTCGCTGCGCGGCCGGGCGGCGATCGTGATGGCCAAGCTCGCCTATCAGCGCTATCTGGAAACCTTTCACGGCACAGCGTTCGCCGAGTTGTTGCAACAGGGCGCACGGCCGCAAACCCTGCTGTGGGCGAGCACCGGCGTCAAGAACCCGGATTACCATGACCTGCTGTACGTCGAACCGCTGATCGGCACCGAAACCATCAACACCCTGCCCGATAAAACGCTGGCCGCACTGCGCGACCACGGCAAGCCGGCGCTGCGGGTGGCTGACGGCATCGCCGAGGCTGAAGCGCAGTGGGCCGAACTGGCGCGGCTGGGCATCGACATGGACGCAATCGGCAACACCTTGCAGGACGACGGCGTCAAGCTGTTCGAGGCCGCCTTTCAGAAACTGCTGCTGCAAACCGGCTGAGCGGGTGTTCGCCCCCCGTGCCGGGGAACCGAACAAGCGCAATTTATGTCGGGAGAAAAAATGTTGAATAGACAGGTGGCGCCGCGAAGCAGACGATAAGCGCATCGACATCAGCCGCACCGGAAATGATGCCGTTCCGAACGATACAAGGAGACTTGCCATGACCTACACCCAATTGCCCACCAGCAATCTTGACCAGAGTGCCGGTCTGCTGCGTCCCGTCTGCGTGCTGCCCGAGCGGGTGAGCATAGACAACCCTGCACTCGATGTGATGACCGACTTCCGCCGCGTGACCGCCTTCATCGCCACCCCGGGCGACACCATCCAGCAGGCGGAAGAACGCATGGTCCGCCGCAAGGTGCGCCTGCTGTTCGTGATGGATGGTCAGGATCGCGTGGCCGGCCTGATCACCAGCACCGACATCCACGGCGAAAAGCCGATGCAGGTCGTGCAAAGCCGCGGCATCCGCCGCGATGAAGTACTGGTGGCCGACATCATGACGCCGGTCGATCGCCTTGAGGCAGTCGACTTTGAAGACCTGTCCAATGCCCGCGTCGGTCATGTGCTGGAAACGCTCAAGGCACGCGGCCGCCAGCACGCGCTGGTGATCGAAAACGCAAACGGCCAGAAGCTGGTGCGCGGCCTGCTGTCGCTGTCGCAACTGTGCAAGCAGCTCGGCGTCGTCGTCGATACCACTGAAGTCGCCCACACTTTCACCGAAATCAAGCAACACCTCGCTCACGCCTGATTATCCAAAGCGTTGCCCCTTGCACCGCCCGGGGCAACGCAAATAAGCGGCGTGCACGCTGCGCCGGCATGCTCTGCATGAGGCTCGTTTCCATGTCATCTGGCGTGCCCGGTTCGGGGCCGAGGTTTCCCCGTGCGGCATCTTGTGCTCAAATTCCGCACTTCACGGTGCAGCCACAGGCCGCCAACACGCACAACACATGAATATTTCCGTCAGCGAACTCATCGTCAGGTATCTGGAATGCCTGGGAATAGACCATATCTTCGGCATGCCGGGCGCGCATGTGCTGCCGATCTACGACCGCCTGCATGACTCCAGCGTGAAAAGCATCCTGGTCAAACACGAGCAGGGCGCAGCCTTCATGGCCGGCGGCCTCGCACGGTTGGCGCATCGCCCGTCCGCCTGCATCACGACCGCCGGCCCCGGCGCGACCAATCTCATCACAGGCATCGCCAACGCCTACGCCGAACGCTTGCCGGTGCTGGCGATCACCGGCGAAACCTCCACCTACATCTTCGGCCGCGGCGGCCTCCAGGAAAGTTCGGGCGAAGGCGGCGCCATCGACCAGGGCGCGCTGTTCGCCAGCATCACCCGCTATCACAAGCTCATCGAACGCACCGACTACCTGGGCCAGGTACTGAACCAGGCCACGCAGGCACTGCTCGGGAACAAGCCGGGGCCGGTGCTGCTGTCGATCCCCTATAACGTGCAGAAAGAACAGGTCGATGAGAATGTGCTGGAGCAGATTCATTTTCCGCGCCAGGACGCAACCCGCCACACCACGTCCACCATCGAACTGGCCGAACTGCTGCGCGCCGCGCGCGCGCCAGCCATCATCGCCGGCCACGGCTGCATCCAGGCAGGCGCGCGCGATCTGGTCGGGGCGTTTGCCGAACGCTTCGGCATTCCGGTCGCAACCAGCCTCAAGGCCAAGGGCGTGGTGGCTGAAGGCACGGCCCTGTCGCTGGGCTGCCTCGGCGTCACCTCCAATGGCGAGGCCTACCGCTATCTCGTCGATCACGCCGACCTGCTGATATTCCTCGGTGCCGGCTTCAACGAACGCACCAGCTATCTGTGGGATGCCAAGCTGCTGGCCGACAAGAAAATTGCCCAGGTCGATCGCGACGCCGCGCAGCTTGGTCGCGTATTCCAGCCGGACGTGGCGATTCGCGGCGATATCCGCGCGGTAATGGAAGACCTGTTCGCCACGCTGGAAGCCGACGCCATGGCGCCCAAGTCTCGCGACCAGATCGACAGCCATCAGGCCGCAACGGCTGCGCCGGCAGACGATGATGCCGTACCATCGGCGCAATTTCGCCTGATGCAGCACTTCTTCGGCGAACTCGCGCGCCATTTCCCGCAGGACGCGCTGGTCTTCGACGACAACATCGTTTTCGCGCAAAGCTACTTCGATGTCTCCGACGGCAATTATTACTTCCCGAACACCGGCATCTCGTCGCTCGGCCACGCCCTGCCCGCCGCCATCGGCGCGCGCTGCCACGCCCCCGCCAGCCCCACTTTTGCCATTCTCGGCGACGGCGGCTTTCAAATGTGCTGCATGGAAATGATGACGGCGGTGAACTACGGCATTCCGCTCAACGTGGTGGTGATCAACAACGGCACCCTGAGCCTCATCCGCAAGAACCAGTTTCAGCTCTACGGCGAGCGCTATATCGACTGCGACTTCAGCAACCCCGACCTCGGCCTCCTCGCGCAGTCATTCGGGGTCAACCATTACCGCATCGAGACCGAGGCCGATCTCGACGCCCTGTTCGCCGAGGCCGA
>JBFHXL010000121.1:0-5827 GCA_041599035.1 Thiobacillus sp.
CACATTCGTCCATGTTGCCTGCCTCACTCAAACGCTACGCCTGGTTGTCCATCGCCGCAGCCCTGGCCACCATCCTGCTCAAGGGCTGGGCCTGGTGGATCACCGGCTCGGTCGGCCTGCTGTCCGATGCGATCGAATCCTTCGTCAACCTGGGCGCGGCCATGATGGCGCTGGCCATGCTGTCGCTGGCGGCACGTCCGGCAGACGACAACCATGCGCATGGCCACGGAAAAGCGGAATACTTCTCCAGCGCATTCGAAGGTCTTCTGATATTCATCGCGGCCATCAGCATCGGCTACGCCGCCGTTGACCGCCTGCTCAATCCACAGCCGATCGAAGATGTGTGGCTTGGACTGGGGGTGGCGCTGATCGCGGGGGGGATCAATCTGGTGACGGCACGCACCCTGATGCGGGTCGGTCGCGAATACAAATCCATTACCCTGGAAGCCGATGCGCATCACCTGCTGACTGACGTCTGGACCTCGGTTGGCGTGGTTGCGGGTGTCGGCCTGGTCTGGTTGACCGGCTGGTTGTGGCTCGATCCGGTGATTGCCCTGATCGTGGCCGTCAATATCCTGTGGACCGGCTGGCAACTGCTGCAACGCTCTGCCGCCGGCCTGATGGATGTCTCCATTCCGGAAGACGAAATCAAGACTATCGAAGCCGTGCTGGATCGTTATCGCCAGCAGGGACTGGAGTTCCACGCCCTGCGTACGCGCCAGGCCGGTACCCGCGCTTTCATCTCCTTTCATCTGCTGGTGCCGGGTGCCTGGACAGTCCAGCATGGGCACGACTGGTCGGAACGCATCGAGGCAGACCTGCGCAACGCCGTTCAAAACGCCCACATCACCACGCATCTGGAGCCGAAGGAAGACCCTGTCTCCCTAGCGGATCAGGAACTGGATCGTCTGGACCCCTGAATCATCCGGCGCATCTGCCCGACGGCCCGCTTTCATGATCGCCGCGCGGCCGTGGGGAACCCGGTTCTGCGCCGCCGCCAGGCCAGGCAAGCCAGCCCATACGCAAGCAGATTGATGCCGACGACCCCCCCGCCCAGCACCATCTGGGTCGGCAAGGTCAGGTTTTCGGGATACAGGATCGGCAGCAGATACCACTCGACGAACCCGCCGCTGTAGGAACGGCCGTCAGCGGACGCGCGCAACGCATTTTCAAGCGGCGTGAGCGGACACACTCCCCCGGAAAATTCGATATACGCCCCCCAGATGGCGGCAGGCAGGTGTAGCCAGGCCAGTTGGGGCCAGCGCAGCAGCAGGAACCCACCCGCCACGACGAAGGCGACAAAGAGCAGATGCAGCAGGACGAGTGCGTCGGCAAGGAATGCGGCCATGGCGCTATGCGAGGCGGATCATTTGCCGCCGCTGTTGCCGGGTTGATGGATCACCGCGCCCGCGTCTGCATGGCAGGGCCGGTCATGCCGAGGGCGGCATACGGGCTCAGCCATCCCGGTAGATGAAGTTCCGCCTGAACGGATAGTTGGGCTGGCTGCCGTCGATGCCCTTGCCCGCCAGCACCTGCCACAATTCCATCCAGCCATGGTCGAAGGCATGGGCCGCGCCTCCCATATAAATGCGCCAGATACGATATTTCCGTTCGCCGATCAAGCGGCGCGCTTCGGCGGCGTGTTGCTCCAGTCGGGTAACCCAGTGCCACAGGGTCTTGCCATAGTGCGGGCGCAGGTTTTCGGCATCCAGGCATTCCAGCCCGCAGTTTGATGCTGCGCGCAGCACATCGGATGCATGCACCAGTTCCCCGCCCGGGAATACGTAGTCATCGATGAATTCTGCAATGCCGCCGCCGAGTCCGCTGGCTTCGGGAACGGCCGTGGTGATGCCGTGATTGAGCACCAGACCGCCCGGCTTCAGCAGCGCGGTGATTTTGGCAAAATAGGCTGCGAGATTGGCCTGCCCGACGTGTTCGAACATGCCGACGCTGGCGATCTTGTCGTAAGCATCAGCCTCGGGCACGTCACGGTAATCCATCCGGCGCACTTCGACCCGACCGTTCAACCCGCGCGCCTCGATCTGCTGGCTGACGTAGGCATGCTGGTCATCCGACAGGGTGATGCCGACGGCGTGGACGCCATAGCGTTCCGCTGCATACAGGATGAGCCCGCCCCAGCCGCAGCCGATATCAAGAAACTGCTCACCGGCCTGGAGGTCGAGTTTGCGGCAGATATGATCGAGCTTGGCCTCCTGCGCCGCCTCCAGGCTCATCTCCGCCTGCTTGAAATAGGCGCAGGAATAGATGCGTCTGGTATCCAGCCACAGCGCATAAAAGTCGTTGGAAACATCGTAGTGATACTGAATGTTCTTGCGGTCCCGGGTGCGCGTATGACGCCACCATTTCCAGCCGTCCGACCCGGTTCTCGGGGCGCAGTCGCCTGCGTTGCACAGACGGTCGCCCAGGGACAGGATGTCGCGGATATCGCCTTCGAGGTCGAGCTTCTCTTCGACGTAGGCACGTGCCAGGGTGCCCAGGCTGGGATTGGCCATGGCCTTGAGGCTGGCCAGCTGATGCAGCCGGATCCGCACGGCAGCCAGCGCATCCTGTCCCAGCTGCTGGCCATTCCATAGTTCGACCGCGAGCGGCAGATCCGCCGCCTCCAGCCGTCGCCGCACCTGTTGCACCAGCAGTTGATCCAGCATCGCACCCTCCTCCAATAAAGGCGGTGCCTGGGGTTCTACCGCCTGAATTGAATCTAGGACAAATCCACCACAAGCGCAGAACGGGTTTGCTCTGCCAGCGTCATGGGTTCCACCCGGTAGGCGTCCAGATCGATTCCCATATGGATCGGACTGCCGCCCTTGGCGGCGGCAATCGAGGCGGCATCAAGCTCGAAACGCAGGAAATGCACCGCCGAGGTTTTTTCGGCATTCTCGCGCTCCATGTCCTCGTCGGCGATAGCGAAGACCCTGGGCTGATCGGCCACCTGCACCCATACCCGGTCTTCGATATTCTTGAGCTGTTCCAGCGCTGTCTTGCGTTCATCCGGGTCGGAATACTGGATCATCATGGTGGCTTTCCAGTTGCTGCCATCCGGGATCAGCGGATTGTAGGCATCGAGTTCATCCTGGATACCGGATTCCTCGAAGGTGCGCTCGGCGCGCAGCATTTCCTGGATCTGGTAGCGCATGGTTTTCTCGTCTTCGAAAATCAGCGTGACATGGTCGCCCAACTCGACCATGCGGTTTTTCTTGTGCGCCATGATCTCGGCACGCATCGTGGTGCGTACCTTGGCATACCCTTCCAGGGTCATCAGGCTGTCGCGGGTAATGTACGGCATTGTGTTCTCCTAGCCCAGCAGTTTAGTCCAGACCATAGGCGATGCGCAGCAGCGTGATCGGGTGCTGTTTCTGCGCCGTGGACTCGCCCATGCCCTGCAGGATGTGGCGTGCGGCAATCGCACAGTCCGAGCTGACATAATCGGCTTGCGGCTCGGCCATCTGGCGGAACACCGGGCGGCCGATCTTCATCGATTTGTCGAAATACTCGCTCTTCACGCCCCAGGTGCCGTCGTGACCAGAACAGCGCTCGACCAGCGTCACCGTGGCGCCGGCCAGTTGCAGCGCATCGCGCGTCTTGTTGCCGATGTTCTGCACGCGCTGGTGGCACGGCACGTGATAGGCCACCTTGCCGAGCGGCGACTTGAAATCGGTCTTCAGCAGTCCGTCGACATTGCGCGCCATCAGGTATTCAAACGGATCCCACATGGCTTCCTTGACCGCCTGCACGTCGGCATCGTCGGGGAACATCAGCGGCAGTTCCTGCTTGTACATCAGCGTGCACGACGGCACCGGCGTCAGGATCGCGTAACCCGCACGCGCCAGTCTGGCCAGATGCGGGATGTTGATTTCCTTCAGCTTGGCTACGGCATCGAGATCGCCCAGTTCCAGCTTGGGCATGCCGCAGCAGGATTCCTTGTCCACCAGCACGGCGGGGATTTCATTGTGCGCCAACAGCTTCAGCAGGTCGTGGCCGATGCCGGGCTCGTTGTAGTTCACATAGCAGGTCGAATAGATCGCCACCTTGCCTGGCGTCTTCTCGCCGGCCTTCTCGGCGAAATCGCTGCGCGGTTGGGCAGTCGAACGGAATTTGGCGCTGTCGTATTCCGGCAGTTCACGGTCGGCGTGAATATGCAGCACGCTGTCGATCATCTTGCGGATCGGCTTGACCTTGAGGCTGGCGTTCACCGCCTGCACCACCACGGGAATCGACGCCAGCTTGCCCATCGCATCGGTCGAAGACAGCAGCTTGTCGCGGAACGTCGTCCCGCCCTTCTTGAATTTGATCGCCTTGGCGCGCAGCATCACATGCGGAAAATCGATGTTCCACGGATGCGGCGGCACATACGGGCATTTGGTCATGTAGCAGAGATCGCACAGGTAGCATTCATCCACCACCTTCATGTAGTCGGACTTGGCGACGCCATCCACCTCCATCGTCGAGGACTCGTCCACCAGATCGAACAGCGTCGGAAACGCGGTGCACAGCGACACGCAGCGGCGGCAGCCGTGGCAGGCGTCAAACACGCGTTCCAGCTCATGGTTGAGCTTGTCTTCGTTGTAGAAATCCGGATTTTTCCACCCCAGCGGGTGCCGGGTGGGGGCTTCGAGGTTGCCTTCGCCTAAGCTCATGCGAACTCCAGTCTAGAGTCGAAAAAAACAGAACAGCAGAAACAAAAAAAGCGGGTCGCTGCCGACCCGCTTTGGGCTTGAGCCGAATTACGCGTCAAGCGTGTCCAGCGTCTTCTGGAACTTGTTGGCATGCGAACGCTCGGCCTTGGCCAGTGTCTCGAACCAGTCGGCGATTTCGTCGAAGCCTTCCGCCCGTGCGTCCTTGGCCATGCCAGGATACATGTCTGTGTATTCGTGCGTCTCACCTGCAACAGCGGTCTTCAGGTTGTCGGCGGTGGGACCGAACGGCATGCCGGTGGCGGGGTCTCCGCACTTTTCCAGATACTCCAGATGGCCGTGCGCATGCCCGGTTTCACCTTCGGCAGTGGAACGGAACACCGCAGCCACATCGTTATAGCCTTCCACATCGGCCTTTGCTGCGAAGTAAAGATAACGGCGGTTGGCCTGTGATTCGCCCGCAAAAGCGGCCTTCAGATGGCCTTCGGTTTTAGACCCTTTGAGTTGCATAACCTGATCTCCTTGATTGACATAGACATGCTTTGCAGCATTAGATTTTTCCATGACTGCCAGCGCACAGCTTCGTATATAGCAGGCGAAATAGCATCTGAAATAGAGCCTTTAGACTAAGTCTAAGAACTGAGTTAAGATTAAACCTGCTGCAATCCTGCTGTCAACCCGAACAGGATGTCCATGCGTCGAGACATGATGCCACATCCTGCAAAATCAATAGATACACAATAATCCAATATGTCGCATGGTCTTCGTTCCGTATGCCGGATTGTGGCGACTACACTTTACTATTCCCGGAGCGTGGTAATGAATGCTGACAACAGCAAAACCGATGCCGAATGGCGTGCCGAGCTAAGCCCCGAGCAATACCGCATTTTGCGTGAGCACGGCACCGAGCGTGCATTCACCGGGGCCTACTGGGACCATCACGAAGCGGGTAAATACCACTGTGCAGCGTGTGGCGAGCCTCTGTTTGCATCCGACGCCAAGTTTGATTCCGGGACCGGTTGGCCAAGCTTTTATCAGGCGCTGAACGCGGATGCGGTGGTGGAAAAACGCGACATCAGCCACGGTATGGAACGCGTCGAGGCGATGTGCCGCCACTGCGGATCGCATCTGGGCCATGTATTCCCCGACGGCCCGGCGCCCACCGGACAGCGCTA
>JBFHXL010000122.1:0-5779 GCA_041599035.1 Thiobacillus sp.
AACAGGGCATCGCCGCCACGCGCCAGCTCGCCAAACGCCAGCTGACCTGGCTACGCTCGTGGCCCGATGCGGTGGTGCTGGACGCGCTGGCGAACGATCTGGAGGCACAAGCCGGCACCCTGGTCGCACGGCATCTGCAGGCGGGTCAGTCCTGATCCCGGGTGGTCGATTTGACCGTGGCGTGCACGTGCCCACGGTGCAGGCGGATACCGATGCTGTCGCCTGACTGAAGTGTGGCGGCATCCTGCACCACCGTACCGTTTTCCAGCTGAACGATGCTGTAGCCACGCGCCAGCACGCCTTCGGGGTTGAGGTGGGCAAGGCTGCTGGCGAGGCGTGCCAGATTGAGCCGATGCTGCGCGATCCCGGTCTGGATGGCGCGCTGGGCGCGGGCGTTGAGCGTGTCGAGGCCCTGCTGTTGGCGCCGAATGGCATGCAAGGGCGTCACCCGGCGCTGGTTCAACTGGGCGAGGCGCAGTTGTTCGCGCGTCAGGCGGGTGCGGGTGGCGCGCTGAAGACGCTGTCCCAACTGGTCCAGCTCGGTGTGCTGGCGGCGCAGCAGTTCGGCCGGATGGAGCAGTCGCCTCGCCAGGTAATCCAGGCGCTGCACTTCGGTCTGCTGTTTGCGGGCGAGGTGGTGGCGAAGCTGGCGCGCCAAATGCCCCAGTTGCGCCAGCAGGTCGTGGCGTACCGGGCTCGCGAGTTCGGCCGCCGCGGTGGGGGTGGGTGCGCGCAGGTCGGCGGCAAAGTCGGCCAGGGTGAAATCGGTTTCGTGGCCGACCCCACTCACCACCGGCATCGGGCTGGCGGCGATTGCGCGTGCCACCGCCTCGTCGTTGAACGCCCACAAGTCTTCCAGCGAACCGCCGCCGCGGCATACCAGCAGCACATCGCACTCGGCGCGCGCACCGGCTTCGCGGATGGCAGCAGCGATCTGTGCAGCGGCCGCGCTGCCCTGCACCGGGGTCGGATAAAGAATGACGGGCAGGCCCGGCATGCGGCGCGCCAGCGCGGTCAGCACGTCGTGCAGGGCGGCGGCCTGCGGCGAGGTGATGATGCCGATACGGCGCGGGAAACGGGGCAGGCTGCGCTTGGTGCGCGGCTCGAACAGTCCCTCGGCCTCGAGCTTGGCCTTGAGCTTGAGAAAGGCTTCGTACAGGCGCCCGGCGCCGGCCCGGCGGATGGCCTCGGCACCGAGCTGAAACTCCCCGCGTGCTTCGTATAAAGAGGGCAGGGCGCGGATTTCGACGTGGTCGCCGTTGGCCGGGGTGAAATCGGCAAACTGGTTGCGGCCGCGGAACATGACGCAGCGCACTTGCGCGCTGGCATCCTTCAGCGAAAAGTACCAGTGACCGGACGCGGCACGGGTGAAGTTGGACACTTCGCCTTCCACCCACAACAAGGGTAGCTGCGACTCCAGCGCACGGCGCGCCATGCGGTTGAGTTCGCTGACGGTGAGCACGGGCAGGGCGGGCGGGGGGCTCGGGGTGGTATCGGTCAAATCCATGGGGTGCAGGATAGCGGGTTCGCGCGCTCCGGGCTTCATGCACAGACGTTTTATTGCCGTAAAAAAAATCTTCAGGTCTCTATTGACGTCAGCATGGTTTTTATAACTCTATGAATATAAAGGAATAAGTGTTTTGGTTACTTTTTGGGCCAAAAGCGTTTTTCCTTTGTGGACGGGTGTTTAGGTCGGGAGAGAGGCACTTCCTCACAGACTTATCCACATCAATTGTGGAGAAGTCGACAGGGGCGTCAAAACCGTACGCCAATAATTGGTGCTTGCCGAAACCTGCTCGTGGGCGCTACATTGCGCGTGTTGTTCTCATCATGGAGTGGTGCCTAGTGTTTGCCATCATAGAGGCGGCTGGCTGGCCGATCTGGCCGTTGATCCTGGCCTCGATCGTTGCCGTTGCCATCATTATCGAACGTGCCTACAGCCTGCGCGCAAAGGAAGTCGCGCCGGCCAATCTGCTGCTGGAAACGATCAAGGTCTATCAGGAACGCGGCGTGACGCAGGAGTTGGTGACGCGCCTGGCCGAGGGGTCGCCGCTGGGCCGGATCTTTGCGATCGCCCTGAAAAACGCCCATTACTCGCGCGAGATCATGAAGGAATCGATCGAGGAATCCGGACGTGCCGTCACCCATGAACTCGATCGTTTCCTGATTTCGCTCGGCACGATCGCCAGCATGGCGCCGCTGCTGGGCCTGTTCGGCACGGTCATCGGCATGATTGAAATTTTCGGTGCGCAAACCGCGGTCGGCACCAATCCCGGCCAGCTCGCGCACGGTATTTCGATTGCGCTGTACAACACCGCATTCGGCCTGATCGTGGCGATTCCGGCGATGATTTTCTACCGCTACTTCCGCAGCAAGGTGGAATCCCTGGTGGTGGACATGGAGCAGCAGGCGATCAAGCTGGTGGAAATCGTTCACGGCGAACGGAAGTAAGCCATGAATTTTCGCAGAGGCCGCCGCGAAGACTATCCGGAAATCAACCTGATTCCGTTCATCGATATTCTGCTCGTCATCGTGATTTTTCTCTCGGTGACCACCACCTACGCGCGCTTTGCCGAACTCAAGATCAACCTGCCGACCAGCAGCGCCGAGCAGACGCCTAATCCGCCCAAGCAGATTGAAGTCGCCGTGGCCGAAAACGGCATCTACCAGATCGACAATGCCGCGATCGGCGACGTGTCGGTCGACGGCTTGGCCGCCGCGCTGCAAAAAGCTGCCGCCAGCCACAATGAGGCGGTGGTGGTCATCAACGCCGATGCGCAGGCCTCTCATCAATCCGTGGTGAATGTGATGGAAGCGGCGCGCCGGGTCGGCCTCAGTCGCATTACCTTCGCCACCCAGACCGCTCCCTGAGCGGGCGCCCCATGTTTTCCGTTCAGCATCTGTGGGCGCGTAGCGGCGTGCTCACGGTGCTGCTCTCGCCCCTCGCCGTCCTGTTCGCGGCCGTATCCGGCCTGCGTCGCCTGGCCTACCGTTGCGGTGGCCTGAAGGCCGTTTCCGTCGGGGTGCCGGTGATCGTCGTCGGCAACATCACGGCGGGCGGGAGCGGTAAAACGCCTCTGGTGATCTGGCTGGTGAACTGGCTGCGCGCGCAGGGCTATCGGCCCGGGGTGGTCAGCCGCGGCTACGGCGGGTCGGCACGCGGCTGCGTCGAGGTGCAGGCCGGGAGCGCGGCGGCGGAGGTGGGCGACGAGCCTTTGCTGATCCGGATCAAAACCGGCGCCCCGGTCGTGGTGGGGCGCGACCGGGTGGCGGCCGCGCGGACCTTGCTGGCACGCCATCCCGGGGTGGATGTCGTGGTGTCCGACGATGGTTTGCAGCATTACCGCCTGCATCGCGATATCGAACTGGCGGTCATTGACGCGGCGAGCGGGCTCGGCAATGGCTGGCCGCTTCCGGCCGGGCCGCTGCGCGAACCGCGCAGCCGCTTGCGCAGCGTCGATGCGGTCATTCAGGGGGTGCGTGGGGCGACACCGCCGCAGGCATACGGGCTGCAGACCTGGCGTGCCGATTACACGGCAGGGCAGGCCTACCGCCTGCGTGCGCACCTGGAAAAACGGGCATTGCGCGACCTGCCGCAACAGGGCTGGACCGCAGTGACCGGCATCGGCCAGCCGCAGGGCTTTTTCGACATGCTGCACGCGCACGGCCTCCGTTTCGTCCCGCGCGCTTTCGCCGACCATCACGCCTTCCGGCCGCAGGACCTGCCGACCGCAGGAGCGGTGTTGATGACCGAAAAAGACGCGGTAAAATGCCTCGGATTTGCGGGTGCGGACTGGTGGGCGGTGGAACTGGATGTCGCCCCGGAAGCCGGGTTCATTCACTGGCTGGGGGCGCGCCTCGAACATGTTTTATCAAGACAGACCGCAAGCGCCCGCGACGGCGCGCGCGCCTGCCAACCACAGGACACTTAACCAATGAACCCGAAACTCCTTGAAATCCTGGTGTGCCCGGTCTGCAAAGGCCCGCTCGAATGGAAAAAATCCGCGCACGAGCTGACCTGCATGGCGTGCCGTATCGCGTATCCGATCCGTGACGATATTCCGGTGATGTTGCCGGAAGAGGCGCGCGCACTCGACCCCGACGAGCTTGGCGGCCAGCGCTGAGGATGCATTTTCGCGTCGTCATTCCTGCGCGTTATGCCTCCAGCCGCTTGCCGGGCAAGCCGCTGGCGGATATCGGCGGGCGCCCCATGGTGCTGCGGGTGCTGGAGCGTGCCCTGCAGGCGGGCGCCGAATCCGTGGTGGTCGCCACCGATGACGTGCGGGTGCAGCAGGCGGTCGAGGCGGCGGGCTACCAGGCCTTGATGACCTCGCCGGACCACCAGTCGGGCACCGAACGCCTGGTCGAAGTGGCCGAGGCCCTGCGCTGGCCGGATGACACGCTGGTCGTCAACGTGCAGGGCGACGAGCCGCTGATCGATCCCGAACTGATCCGCGAAGCGGCGCGGCAACTGGTCTTGCATGACGATGCGGTGATGGCCACGCTGGCGCATCCGATCCACGATCATGCTGATTTCATCAATCCCAACGTGGTCAAGGTGCTGGCCGACGAGGCCGGCTATGCGATGTATTTCAGCCGTGCCCCGATTCCCTGGCCGCGCGACGCCTTTGCGGCATACGATCCCACCGGGGCTACAGCCCATCGCGGGGTGGCACCCTCCGGGGTGCAGGCCGTCATGCCGCACGAACTCGGCGCGCTGCGCCATATCGGCCTGTATGCTTACCGTGCCGGATTTCTGCGCACCTATGCCGGTCTGCCCAGTTCTCCGCTGGAACGCCATGAAATGCTCGAGCAGTTGCGCGTGTTATGGCATGGACACCGCATCAGCCTTGGCATTACGCCGACGCTGCCGAGCCCGGGGGTGGACACGCCGGAAGACCTGGAACGGGTGCGCGAGGTGTTCGCAAGGGCTTGATTTGAGTTACTTGAATCGCCGAATAAAATTTTTTAAGTGTTGCTTCGTGCGCGCTTGGCTTAGTCTAGTAAGGTTTTTTCAATCCAAATGTCTAGGGAGGCAGCAATGCGTTTGATTCTGTTGGGAGGCCCCGGCGCGGGCAAAGGTACTCAGGCCAATTACATCAAGGAAAAATATGGCATTCCGCAGATTTCCACCGGCGACATGCTGCGTGCGCAGATCAAGGGCGGCACCGAACTCGGCATGAAGGCCAAGGCCATCATGGATGCGGGCGGTCTGGTATCGGACGACATCATCATCGGCATGGTGAAGGCGCGCCTGACCGAAGCCGACTGCAAGAACGGCTACCTGTTCGACGGTTTCCCGCGCACCATTCCGCAGGCCGAGGCGATGAAGGCTGCCGGCGTGCCGATCGACTTCGTGGTCGAGATCGACGTCGCCGACGAGGAGATCGTCAAGCGCATGTCGGGCCGTCGCGTTCACGTGGCGTCCGGCCGCACCTACCACGTCGTGTTCAATCCGCCCAAAGTGGCCGGCAAGGACGATGTCACCGGTGAAGACCTGATCCAGCGCGACGACGACCAGGAAGAAACCGTGAAGAAGCGCCTTGACGTCTACCACGCTCAGACCGAACCGCTGGTGAAGTACTACGGCGACTGGGCAGCACGCGGCGAAGCCGGCGCACCCAAGTACGTGAAGGTCGCGGGCGTGGGCAAGGTCGAAGGCATCCGTGATTCGATCTTTGCCGCACTGGGCTGAAGCAGGGCTTAGCAAGCGATGCCGCAACAGATTCCCCCGATGACCGACACCGAGCGCTGGATTGTCACCAGCGCGGTGAATGAA
>JBFHXL010000123.1:0-5727 GCA_041599035.1 Thiobacillus sp.
CCGGCCGCAGCAGAAGGTCGCCCCGCTGGGGACGCTCGAACTCGACGGCCTCGACTACGCGCTGGTCGCGACGATCCAGGACGGTCTGCCGCTGGTGGCGCGCCCCTATGCGCAGGTCGCCACCGCCATCGGCACCTCCGAGGCCGACGTACTGAGCCGCCTGGAGAAGCTGCTCGAGCACGACATCATCAAGCGCCTGGGCATCATCGTGCGCCACCATGAGCTGGGGTTCCGCGCCAATGCCATGGTGGTGTGGGATATTCCGGACGAACTGGCCGACGAGGTCGGGCGCTGCATCGGCGCATCCGGCCTGGTGAACCTGTGCTACCAGCGCCCGCGACGCCTGCCCGACTGGCCCTACAACCTGTTCTGCATGATCCACGGCAAGGACCGCGACGCCGTGCTGGACCACCACCGGCATGTGCGCGAGCAGTGCGGGCTTACCGACTTTTCGTGCGAAGTGCTGTTCAGCAAGCAGCGTTTCAAGCAGACCGGCGCCCGCTACGTCGAGACGCCGCCCCGGGAAGAGGCGGCCTGATGGACGACCTGGACCGCGACCTGATCAACACCCTGCAGGGCGGGTTTCCGGTGTGCGAACGCCCCTACGCCGAGGTGGCCGCGCGCGTCGGCAGCGACGAGGCGAGCGTCATCGCCCGCATCGGGAGCCTGTTGCAGCGCGGCCTGCTGTCGCGCTTCGGCCCCATGTACCATGCGGCGCAGATGGGCGGTGCGCTAAGCCTGGCCGCCATGGAGATTCCGCCGCACGATTTTGCGCGGGTGACCGACATCGTCAACGACCAGCCCGAAGTGGCGCACAACTACGAACGCAGCCACCGCCTCAACATGTGGTTCGTGCTGGCCACCGAAACACCCGATGCGCAGCAGGACACGATCGCGCGCATCGAGCGCGAAACCGGCTATCCGGTCTACAACATGCCCAAGATTCGTGAATATTTCGTGGAACTGAAGCTGCACGTATGAACGCGCCCCAGGATTTCAGGCTGCTCGACGACGTCGACCGCCGCATCATTCAGGCGACCCAGGCGGGGCTGCCGCTGAGCGTTCGCCCCTATCACACCATTGCTGAGCAGCTTGGCGTGGACGCGGCAGACGTCATGCAGCGCATGCAGCGCATGCTCGATCTGGGCATCATCCGCCGCATCGGCGCCGTACCGAACCACTATGCCCTGGGCTATCGCGCCAACGGCATGACGGTGTGGGATGTCGCCGACGACCGCATCGACGAACTGGGCGAGCGGGTCGGGCAGCTGGACTTCGTCACCCACTGCTACCAGCGCCCGCGCCACCTGCCCGACTGGCCGTACAACCTGTTCGCCATGGTGCACGGAAAAACGCATGAAGAAGTGGAAGCCAAGACCGCGCTGATCGCCGACGTGCTGGGACCAGCCAGCCGCGGCAACGACATTTTGTACAGCACGCGAATTCTCAAGAAAACCGGGCTGCGCATCGGCTCATAGGAGAACACATGTTCCGCATCTCCCAATACATGCAGGCACTCGCCCACCCGACCGCCCTCAGTCCCAAGCGCACTCCGCCCGGCCCGGTGGTGATCTGGAATCTGGTGCGCCGCTGCAACCTCACCTGCAAGCACTGCTATTCGATTTCTGCCGACAAGGATTTCCCCGGCGAGCTCGACACCGATGAGGTGTTCGCCGTCATGGACGACCTCAAGCGCTTCCGCGTGCCCGTGCTCATCCTCTCCGGCGGCGAGCCGCTGCTGCGGCCGGACATCTACGACATCGCCAAACGTGCCAAGGACATGGGTTTCTATGTCGGCCTTTCCTCCAACGGCACCCTCATCGATGAGCACAACATCGGCCGCATCGCCGACATCGGCTTCGATTACGTCGGCGTCTCGCTCGACGGCATTGCGGAAACCCACGACCGCTTCCGCCGCATGGAGGGCGCCTACGCAAGCTCGCTGCACGGCATCCGCCTGTGTCGCGACCACGGCATCAAGGTCGGCATCCGCTTCACCCTGACCCAGGACAACGCGCAGGATCTGCCGGGGCTGCTGCAGCTGATGGAAGACGAGCGGCTCGACAAGTTCTATCTTTCCCACCTCAACTACGCCGGCCGCGGCAACACCAACCGCAAGCACGACGTGGTGCACCAGACCACCCGCCAGGCCATGGACCTGCTGTTCGACACCTGCTGGCGCTACCAGCAGGAAGGCCGCCACAACGAGTTCGTCACCGGCAACAACGACGCCGACGGCGTGTATCTGCTGTTCTGGGTGCGCAAGCACTTCCCCGAGATGGAGGCGCACATGCGCGCCAGGCTCGCCCAGTGGGGCGGCAATTCCAGCGGCGTCAACATCGCCAATATCGACAACCTGGGCAATGTGCACCCGGACACCTTCTGGTGGAACTACACCCTGGGCAACGTCAAGGAGCGGCCCTTCTCGGAAATCTGGCCCGACACCCGCGACCCGCTGATGGCCGGCCTCAAGGCAAGCCCGCGCACGGTCAAGGGCCGCTGCGGCGAATGCGCCTATTTCGACATCTGCGGCGGCAACACCCGGGTACGCGCCTACCAGCTCAGCGGCGACCCGTGGCAGGAAGACCCGGCCTGCTACCTCGACGACGATGAGATTGGCGTCACCACACCGCACGAGCGGCTGACCATGACGCCTTATGTGCCACTCAAACGGGCGATGCGCGCATGAAAAAACGATTGATCAGCGGCTGCCTTTTCCCGGCCATCCTGCTGCTGGCGGCGCCCGTTTGCGCCGCCGAACCGGTCGCCGAACCCACTGCTGCCGCCTACGCCCAGCACTGCGCCAGCTGCCACGGCGCCGGCCGCCTGGGCGGCGAGGGTCCCGCGCTGCTGCCCGAAAACCTGGAACGGCTGCGCAAGCCGGACGCGCTCAAGGTCATCGCCAGCGGCCGCGCCGCCTCGCAGATGCCGGGCTTCGGCGACAAGCTGTCTGCCGCCGACATCCAGGCACTCACGGATTTCATCTACACCCAACCGGCACACGTGCCGGCCTGGGGGCTGAAGGAAATCAATGCCTCGCGCATCGAGCATTTCAAGGCCGGCAGCCTGCCGGACACGCCCGCATTCAAGGCCGATCTGCTCAATCTGTTCGTGGTCGTGGAAACCGGCGATCACCACGCCACGATACTCGACGGCGACACCTTCACGCCGATACACCGCTTCCAGACCCGCTTCGCGCTGCACGGCGGCCCCAAATTCACGCCTGACGGACGCTATGTCTATTTCGCCTCGCGCGATGGCTGGATCTCCAAGTTCGACATCTGGAACCTCAAGACCACCCATGAAATCCGTGCGGGGATCAATACCCGCAACCTGGCCGTGTCGGGCGACGGGCGCTACGTAATCGTCGGCAACTATCTGCCGCAGACCCTGGTCATTCTCGACGCGCTTGACCTGAAGCCGCTCAAGCTGATCGAAGCAGAGGACGCAAACGGCAAGCGTTCGCGCATTTCCGCCGTCTATGACGCGGCGCCGCGCAAGAGCTTCATCGCCGCGCTGAAGGACGTCAAGGAAGTGTGGGAAATCCCCTACGGCGAACAGCACGAGCCGATCTATCCCGGTCTGGTGCACGACTACCGCATGGCGGAGTCGCTCGCCGACACGGGGCCGTTTCCGGTCCGCCGCATCCCGCTCGAGGACTATCTCGACGACTTCTACTTCGACCAGTCCTACACCCACCTGATGGGCGCCTCGCGCGATGGCGGCAAGGGCCAGGTGATCAATCTCGACGCGCGCCGCAAGGTCGCCGACCTGGACCTGCCCGGCATGCCCCACCTCGGCTCCGGAATCACCTGGGAATATCAGGGCCGGCCGGTGATGGCCACGCCGAATCTCAAAACCGGTGTGGTCAGCATCATCGAGATGAAAACCTGGCAAGTGATCAAGCGCATCGCCACGCTGGGGCCGGGATTTTTCATGCGCAGCCATGAGGACACGCCCTATGCCTGGACCGACAACTTCATGAGCCCCGCCAAGGACACGCTCATCATCATCGACAAGCGCACGCTGGAAATCGTGCGCAAGCTCACGCCCGTGCCCGGCAAGACCGCCGCCCACGTCGAATTCACCCGCGACGGCAGGTATGCCCTGGTCAGCATCTGGGACATGGACGGTGCCCTGGTCGTTTATGACGCGGCAACCTTCAAGGAAGTGACGCGCATCCCCATGAGCAAGCCTTCGGGCAAGTACAACGTCCATAACAAGACGACCCGCTCCGCCGGCACCAGCCATTGAGGCCGGCGGGCATCGCCCGGTCTACACTGACAGGGTGAAACCCACCAGCCCAGCCCCATCCGCCACGCGCAGCATCATGGTCATCGGCGCCGCCAGCGGTGCCGGTGCGCCCGACCCGGCCTGCGCCAGCGGACCGGATGCGCTGCGCCGTTACCGCGTGTTTCACGATACGCCACTGCAGCACGTGGCATGGGACGCGATATTGCGCGTGCCGCGCAAGGCTGCGGACACCCCGCTGCATGCCGTTCAGACGCTCGGCACGCGGCTCGCCGCCGAAGTGGAATCTGTTTTGCAGGCGGGCCATTTCCCGCTGGTGGTGGGCGGTGACCATTCCTGCGCCATCGGCACCTGGAGCGGGGTGCATCATGCCCTCGCCAGCACAGGCCCAATCGGCCTGATCTGGATCGACGCCCACATGGACAGCCACACCTTTGCCACCACGCCGAGCGGACAGATTCACGGCATGCCGCTCGCTGCCCTGCTCGGCCACGGCGAAGCAGCGCTGACCGCAATCGACGGGCCGGAAGCCAAGCTGCGCCCCGAGCACGTCTGCCTGATCGGCGTGCGCAGTTTTGAGGCCGGTGAAGCCGCACTGCTGCAGCGGCTGGGCGTGCGCGTATTCGGCATGACGGAAATCCGCCGGCGCGGGCTGGCCGCGGTGTTCGACGAAGCGCTCACCATCGTGCGGCACGGCACCGCCGGTTTCGGCGTGAGTGTGGATCTGGATGCACTCGACCCCGAGGAAGAGCCCGGCGTCGGCAGCCCGGTTCCGGGCGGACTGCATCGAGACGAACTCGCTGCTGCACTATCTCGTTTGCGCGACGACCCCGCTTTTGTGGCGATGGAAATCGCCGAATACAACCCGCGCCGTGATCGTCGGCACACCACCGCTAATGCGGCGGGTGCCCTGCTCGACGCCATCACGCCGCATTAGTCCGCCCAGCAGGCGGGCTTATTCAAATTCCATCGCCCGGTACACCCGCCCGGCATTGCTGCGCGCGAGTTCGTCGGACGTATGCAGATGCAGGTAGGCCGACTGGTCGACCTGGTAGGCATCGTCGAGCGAGCCACCCCGCTTGATGACCTCGGCTACTCTCGCGCGCAGATGCACCAGGTAGTCGCGCGTCCACTTGCGCACCGTGGCCATATCGGTGGGGCCGCCGTGGCCGGGAATGACGATCTGTGCACCGAGCGCCTCGAATTTGTCCCAGGTTTCGACCCACTTGGCGGTGTCAGTGTCTTCAAAAATCGGCAGCATGCGGATGTGGAAAGCCGTGTCGCCCGCGATCACCAGTTTTTTCTCGGGGATCCACACCATGGTGTCGCCATGGCTGTGCGAGGAGCCGAGGTGCAGGAGCTGCAGGTTCCATGAACCCATTTTCAATTCGAGCTTGTCATCGTAAAGCTTGTCGGGCATGACCAGTTCGGTCTTGAATGCCTTGTCGCGCGCGCGGCTGCGCATCACCTCCAGCG